>JAAAOL010000521.1 GCA_009908885.1 Bacteroidota bacterium
CGCGTACATCCGCAGGGTCATCACCGTGCACGAGCCCAGCGCGGCGAGCAGATATTCGTACGGGGTCGGCCCCTGATTCGTGCCGCCCACGTCCACTGGCTCATCGGCCACCAGCGGAAAGCCGTTCGCCAGCATGTCGGTCCGGTAGTGCTCCTCCCCGAGGGTGGCGACCACCACGTTGTGTCCCACCTCCGGCTGCTTCCGCTCTTCCTGCGGCGCCCCGATATACTTGCGCGCCCAGGCCGCCAGGACGACGCCTACGTAGTCGGAGTCTGCCGGATCGGAGAGCAGATGATCGGCCTGGTCCAACGAGACGTAGCTCTTGGGGTGCTTGAGCGCTTTGTAGAGGAGCCGGGCGTTCTCGATCCCGACGACCTGGTCCACCGGCGAGTGAAAGATCAGCACCGCCCGATCCAGCGCCTGGAGCGTCTCGTCGACGGACTGCTCCTGCAGATCCTGGATGAACTGGCGTTTGACCGTGAACGGCCGCCCGCCGATGTCCACCTCGGCCTCCCCCTCGCCCCGAATGTCGTCGATGGCTTCGGCGAACAGGTGCTGGACGTGCTCCGGATCATACGGCGCGCCGATGGTGGCCACGGCCTGCACGCTGTCGAGGTGCGCGGCGGCCTGGAGGACGGCGGCTCCGCCCAGCGAATGCCCGATCAGGATGGCCGGGGCTTCGTACTCCGCCTCCATGAACTGCGCGGCGGCGACCAGGTCCGACACGTTGGACGAGAAATTCGTCTCCGCGAAGTCGCCCTCGCTCTCGCCGAGGCCCGTGAAGTCGAACCGCAGGACGGCGATGCCTTCCCGCGTGAGGGCACGGCTGATGTTGCCGACGGCGCTCAGGTTCTTGGTGCAGGTGAAGCAGTGCGCAAAGAGCGCGCAGGCGACGGGCTGCCCGTCAGGCGGCAGGTCGATGCGGGCGGCGAGCTGGTCGCCCTGCTCGTTCTCGAACGTGATCCGGGTGGACGGCATGGGAGCTTGGGGATGTGCGACAGAGGTAGTTTCCGTCCACGTCCGTCAGCGGACGGCCCTGCATGTTACACGTTGCCCGTCCCGCCGTCAACCAGCGCCCGCCACACATCGAATCCGTTTAGCTGCGGAAGATCACGTCTTCGCGCCGGAAGTAGTACGCACAGGCCAGCAAGCTGAGAATTGCGAGGAGCCCGAGCGACACCCACACCAGCATGAGGCCCACGGGCCGCACCGTCCCGGCGATGATCTCCTTCATCGCGATGGACACGTTGAGCATCGGGAAGAGGGCTGTGCGCGGCGTCAACTCGATGCCCGGCAGCAGGCCCACCACGGCGGGAAGCACCGTGATGATAGCGAGCGGGCTCAGGATGCTCTGCGCCTCCTTGAAGCTGCGGGCGAAGATGGAAAAGGACAGCATCAGCCCGGCGAAGCACATCGCCAGGGGAAGGAGGATCAAGGCGAGCATCGCCACGCGGTCCAGGTACAGGGCTTCCTCCAGCGCGCGCGTCAGCTCCGGCGGCATGTCGCGCACGAGATAGAAGCCGAGGTAGAGCCCGAGGATGGAAACGAGCGCCGAGCCGAACCCGCAGAGCACCACCACCCAGAACTTACCCGCGGCGATCTGAAAGCGCGAGGCCGGGGAGGTCAGGAGCGTCTCCATCGTGGCCCGCTCCTTCTCGCCCGCCGCCAGGTCGATGGCCGGATACATGGCGCCGAGATAGCAGAAGATGATGAAGAAGTAGGGCAGGATGCCGCCGAAGATGCGCCCCAGGATGACCTGCCGCCGCGCCACGTCGCGCTCCTCTACGGAGACGACCTCGACCATATTGCCATCCAATCCCTGATCGGCGAGGCGCTGGCGGAGGATCTGCTCCCGGTAGTCGTTCATCACCTCCCGCAGGCGCTCCCGCGTGACGGCCACGTTGATGTCCGACTCGTAAAACATCTCGATCTGCCCGCTCTGCTGCCGCTGCACCCGCTCGTCGAAGTCCGGATGGATGAGAAAGGCGGCGTCGATCTTGTCGTTGCGGATGAGCGCAGGGATGCCCGAGGCAGCGACGCCGGGCGTGAGCCGCATGTCGTCCTGGGCCTGGACGAGATCCGCCAGCCCCTTCGCCGCGTCCTGGTTGACCACAGCCACCCGAATCAGCGGCGCCCGGGCGCTCACCACCAGCTGCGCCTGCAGCTGCGTCACTAGCACCACGATCACGGGCACCAGCACGAGCGGCACCAGGATCATCATGGACAGGGTCCGCCGGTCGCGCAGCGTGTCCTTCAACTCCTTGCCAAAAATAATCCAGATCGTCCGCATCAGGGGGTCTCCTCCGTCCCGGTGGTCAGGTGCACGGCGTGCCCGTTGCCGGTCGGACCGCCCACGTCCTCGATCACGCGGATAAATTCTTCCTCCAGCGTGTCCGCCTGCATCGCCGCGTGGAAAGCATCGTAGGTGCCCCTGTAGCAGAGGGCGCCCTCGTGCAGAATGGCCAGGTCGTCGGCGAGCAGCTCGACCTCGTCCATCCGGTGCGTCGAGAACAGGACCGTCCGCCCCTCGTCCCGAAGCTGACGCATCAGGTTGTGGATGCTCTGCGCGGCCATCACGTCGAGCCCGGCGGTGGCTTCGTCGAAGACGAGCACGCTAGGGCGGTGGATGAGCGTGCGCGTGATGGACACCTTCTGCCGCATGCCGGTGGAGAGCTTCGAGATGCGGCGGTCGGCGAAGCTGTTCACGTCCAGCATGTCGAAAAAGGCATCCCGCCGACGCTTCGCCTCCCGGTCTGGAATGCCGTTGAGGCGGGCATAGTACAGCACCAGCTCGTTGGGCGTGAGGCGGTCGTACAGCGCGGTGGCGCCCGTCGAGAAGCCCAGCACGCGACGCACGGCCCGGCCCTGCCGCCGCGTGTCCAACCCGTCCACCGTGACGTGGCCTTCCGTCGGGCGCAGCATCGTGGCGATGATGCGGAGTGCCGTCGTCTTTCCGGCCCCGTTCGGGCCGAGCAGGCAAAAGATGCGCCCGGGCTCGCAGGTGAAACTGACGTTTTTCAGCGCGTCGATGCTGGAGCCGGTGAACTGCCGCCCCATCTCTTTGCGCTGCTTGCGGGTGAGCTTGAACGTCTTGCTCACCCCATCGACGACGATCATGCGTTCGGTGGGTCTGGTTCGATAACGAAATCAAAGCGGCGCGTCACGGGCGTGCCCGCTTCGTCGTGGGCCGGAAAGGTCCGCTCGACGAACGTGACCGCCCCCGCCCGGTCGATCAGCACGACCGTCGCGGAACGGGTTCCGTAGGCCGGGCTCTCTATGAAAATCGGCGAGAGCACTTGCTCCCACTCCTCGCCGACGCCCGTTTCCGGGAGCGCCTCCGGGTCGGCGGGCGTGCGGTCGGCGAGCAATTCGAGCAACGCCTCGACCGTGACGGCATCGGCCTCCAGCAACGTGCGCAGTCGCTCTTTCCCCCGGACGACCTTCGGCCAGGGCGTATCGAGCAGATGGTTACTGAGGCCGTGCACGCCGGGCGTGAGGCGCCGGGGCGGCCCGTCCCGGTTCGAGTAGTACTGCAACTCGTCCGGCGTGCCGACCAGCAGGTTGTACCCGTTAAAGTGATCGGCAGCGTCATGCAGTCGGTTAAGGTATTCCTTCGCCGAAGCGTCGCCACACAGGTAATTCTTCACGAGGACGCCACGCGACGGCCCCTCGGGGTTGTAGTGGCCCGGCTCGCGGTAGTTGGTCAGGGCTGCAAACCGGCCACCCTGGGTAATCCCCATCCAGGTGCCGCCCCCCTTGAGGTCGCGCCCCGCCAGGAGGTCGGGCGCATCCTCCCAGAACGCAGCCGGCGCTGTGGGACGGTCATAGAACTCATCCCGGTTCGCTGCGAAGATCAGGGCATACCGGGGATGCGCATCGAAGGCAAACGTGATGAAGCACATGGTGGGACCGTGGCGGGACAACGGGTGGTGCGCCGAAGTGACGCTCCGGAAGGGTGCGTGTGCGGTTACTACATACTGAGCCGTTCAATAGCAAGCAATGCGGGTGGAGCGCCGCGCTGATTGACGAATTGGTACGAGAGGACGGCCCAGTGCGACTGATCGAGCGTCTGCGCCCTGGCTCGCACGGCATCGGCTTCCTCCGGCCCTCCCGGGTGCCCGGTATACAGCACGATGGTAATCATGCCCCCCGGCCCCAGCACCTCGGTGGCGGCTTCGAGTGCGGCGAGCGTGGTATCAGGGCGGGTGATGACCGACTTGTCAGCCGCACCGGGCAAGTAGCCCAGGTTGAATGTGACCGCCTGCACCGCGCCGCGGGCGTCGTCGGGCAGATGATCGAGCAGGGTCTCATGTCCGGCCTGGATGAGACGTACGCGGTCGGCCACACCCGCCGCCCGGAGTCGGTCCCGCGTGGCGTGAAGCGCCTCGGCCTGCACGTCGAACCCGAGGACGGTGCCTTCGGGGCCGACGGCGTCCGCAAGCATGAGCGTGTCGTGCCCATTGCCCACGGTAGCATCCACCGCCAGCGCGCCCGGATGGAGAGCGTCTCGGACCAGGTCGTGTGCCGCGCCGAGCACTGGGGCGAGATGACGCGCAGAGGCCATGGATTCATCGGCTGATGATCGATTACGCCGCCCTCCAGGCCTGCCGCTTCCCGCTGTTCGCCGTATCATCCTGGTGGAGAGACGGCCCGAAGCGTATCGAGGGCAGCGCCGGTAACCCTGTCGAAGGCAACGCGTATGGTAATGCGAACCGACGCCGTTCGTTCGTGCCCCACCCGGTATTTCTTTGGACTATGCGCTCTATTTTCGCGATCCTCCTGTGTGCCCTCCTGGTGATCGTTGACCCGGCGCAAGCGCAGGAAGCCGGTCAGATCGGCATCAACGCCCGCCTGACGGCCACCGCGCCCAGCATCGGGCTCACATACCACCTCACCGATGCCTTCATGCTGCGGCCTTCCGTGACCTACCAGCACACCGAGGACGAGCAGACCGTCGCCCTCGACCTGCCGATCCCGGGCGTGCCTGGCTTTTCCTCGGACGTCGAGACCGAATCGACCCTGATAGGCCTTTCGCTCGGGGGCTTCTACTTCATCGACACGCGAAGTCGCGACGTGCTGCCCTACCTCGGCGTGGACGTCGGGTACCTCAACCGTGAGTCGGACCAGCCGAGCGCCACGGTCGATCCCCTGCCCGGCGGTGGCTTTGCGCCTCAGATCGACACCATCGAGGTCGACGAAGATATCCTCCGGGTCGATGGCGTCCTCGGTTTCCAGTACCGCCCCGCGGATCGCTTCGCCCTCTTCGGCGAGGTGGGCCTCCGGGCGGAGTTCTCGGAGGGCGGCGCGGGCCCGGGCGGCGATGCCGAAACGAGCGGTACGCAGATCGGTTTGCTGACCCGCGCGGCCGGACTCGTGTTTTACTTCAACTGAGCGCCGTACCTTCTCGTTGATCGTCCTCTCCCCACCTGTTACCGGGCCTATTGATGCGCATACAACGACGTGAGGCCGTCCTGCTCGTGCTACTGGCGGCACTGGGGCTGGCAGCCTTCTTGATGGCCTATCCGCGCGTGTTGCCCTTCATGCAGCGCCCGCTCGCGCTCGACCGGGCAGGCGCCATTCTGAAGACCCAGTCCCTGGCCGAGGCGCTGGACCTCGACGAGAACGACTTCGCGGTCCACAACGCGGTGGTCAACTGGGAAAACCGGCGCCTGGCGTTTCTGCGGACGTATGACGAGGCCGATTCGTCCGCACGCAGCATGTACCGGCATCATCAGCCGCCCATCGCGTGGAACGTCATTCTGGAGCACGAGGTACGGGACGAGCGCTTCGAAGCCCTGATCGCGCCCGACGGCCACATCCTCCAGTACCTGCACGCCCTTCCGCCGGACGCGCCGGGGGGCCGCCTCTCCCCCGATACGGCCCGAGCACGGGCCCTCCGCCACCTGCACGACCGCCTGCCGTTCGACTTCGCCACCCACACGCTCGTCGACGAGCAGCAGATTCAACGGGAGGCCCGCACCGACCACGTCTTTACCTGGCAGCGCACCGTGCCTGAGTTGGACAGCTTGCGCCTCCGTCTCACCGCGACGGTGCAGGGCGACGACCTGGCAGGGTGGTCGATGACGGCCCAACTGCCTCCGGCCTTCGAGCAGCGCTACGAGTCCGACCTCTCGAACCGACGCATCGGGGGGTTCGCCGAGGCGCTCGTGCTCACGCTGCTCTGGGTGTCTGCTCTCGTCGCGTTTGCCATTCGCTTCCGGGCGGGAGAAGTCGGTTTGCGGGGTGGTTTTATCGTCGCGCTGCTGATGCTCGTTCTTTACGTCGCTATCAACCTGAACGCGCTCCCGTCGATCAAACAGGCACTCACCGAGCTGGGACAGTTCAACATCTCGGGCATCACCTTCACGGTGCTGGGTGGCGTGTTCGTCCCGATGGCCCTGTTTTTCGTCTGGTCGGCGGGCGAGTCGTTCGCCCGGGAGGCCTGGCCCGAGAAGCTGTGGGTCATCGACGGGCTGTTCGCGGGCAACTTTTTCTTCCCGTCCCTGGGGAGTAACACCCTGCGGGGCGCCACGCTCGGTTTCTTTCAGCTCGGGGCGGCAGCGATATGGTCCCTGGCCGTAGTCGAGTTGGCCGGCGCTGTGCCCATCGGCGTGGACGTACACTCGCAGGCCCTCTCGGCCTACGTTCCGGTGCTCTTCAGTCCCGCAGCGGCCCTGCAGCTCGCCATCACGATCGTGGCGTACGTGCTGCTCTACGCGGCAGCAGCCCTGAAGTACTACGCCAAGCGACGCGTCCTCGTCGTCGGTCTGACGCTGTTTTTCGGGTTTGCCTTCTTTCAAATCGGCGACTTTTCCAGCGTCTGGTGGTCCTTCGGCACGTCGATGATCCTCACGGGGCTGTCCTTGCTCTTCTTCATCCGATACGACCTGTTCACCGTCATCATCGGCCAGTTCTTCTCCTTTCTCGCGCTGCTGTCGACGCTGTTCCTGATGCAGGATGCCACCAGCTACCTGTTTGCGGGCGGGGTCGGCTGGGGGATTCTCATGGGCTTCGTCGGCCTCGCCGTGTACGCCTACCTGCAGGGAACGCCGGTCGATGAGGGCACGGTGGTACCGACGTACGTGCAGCACATCACGGAACGGGAGCGCCTCAAGATGGAGCTCGACATCGCCCGGCGGGCGCAGTTGCGGATGCTGCCCCGCGAGATTCCGTCGCTGGAGGGGATGGAGATCGCCGCCTTCTCCGAGCCCGCCCGTGAGGTGGGCGGCGACTACTTCGATTTCTTCGCGATGGCGCCCGGACGCCTCGGCCTCGCGATCGGCGACATCTCGGGCAAGGGGATGCCGGCCGCGCTGTATATGACACTGCTCAAGGGCTCCCTGCAATCGCGCGTGGAAGCGACTTCCAGCCCGCGCGAGGTGCTCTCCCACATCAACCGCACCTTCTTCGCCAGCGCCGAGGCCAACACGTTCGCGACGCTCTTCTTCGGCGTGCTGCACGTCGAGGAGCGGCAGCTGCAGTTCGCTCGCGCGGGGCACAACCCCTTCGTGCGCTACCGGGCCTGCGACGAGTCGCTCGACCTGATCCGCCCGCCGGGGATCGGCCTCGGCCTCGAAGCGGGCGGCACGTTCGACCGCGTCACGGAAGAAGCCCAGATCCCGCTGGACCCGGGCGACGTGCTCGTCTTCTACACCGACGGGCTCGTCGAAGCGCGAAACGATCGGGGCGAGGAATTCGGCGACGACCGGCTGCTCGACCTGGTCCGCACCCACCATGCGACCTCGGCTCAGGACCTGCTCGATCACATCCGCGCGGCGTACCGCAGCTTCGTCGACGGACAGGAGGCGCACGACGACATGACCTGCCTCGTCCTGCGCATCGAGTGACGGACGCCTGGATGGATCACCGCGTGCGGCGGAGGGTACCAACAGGACGTTTCCGTAGTCCAGCAATACACGCGTCCTGTTCCGTGTCGCCCATCCTCGTGCAGCGTGGCGATGGGGGCTCCTACCCCCTCCGCTTCGCACCGCTCCGTTCCGTCCCGTCCCTGCTGGAGGAGACCCAGCTCCGTCCCGGTCGGTGTTTCATCGTCACCGATGAACATGTGGCCGCCCATCATCTGGAGCCGCTGATGACTGCTCTGCGCGCGGCGGACTGGCAGCCCCGGGCCCACGTCATCGCACCGGGCGAAGCGTCCAAGTCGCACGCAGTACTGACCGATCTCTACGACGACGCCCTCGGCTGGGGCATCGACCGAAAGACCCCCGTGCTGGCTCTGGGCGGTGGCGTCGTGGGTGACCTGGCCGGGTTCGCCGCCGCCACCCTGTTGCGTGGCGTCCCCGTCGTCCAGATCCCGACGTCCCTCATCGCCCAGGTGGACAGCGCCATCGGCGGCAAGACGGGCATCAATCATGAAGTGGGGAAAAACCTGATCGGGGCGTTCTACCCGCCGCGCCTCGTGGTGGTCGACCTCACGACCCTGAACACGCTGCCGCAGCGAGAGTGGACCAGCGGGCTGGCGGAGGTCGTGAAGCACGCTCTCATCGCGGACGCCGACTTCTTCGAGCTGCTGGAGCACTCCTGGGACCAGCTGCTGCGCCGGGAGCCAGACGTCGTGGCCAGCGTCGTGCATCGGGCGGCCGCCATCAAAGCCGAGGTCGTCAGCCAGGACGAGCATGAACGCGGGCTCCGCATGATTCTCAACTTCGGGCACACGTTCGGCCACGCCATCGAGCGCGAGGCGGGCTATGGTCGGTTCACGCATGGCGAAGCGGTGGCGCTCGGCATGCGGGCGGCCCTCACCGCCTCCCGGCGCCTCCACCCGTCCCTGCCCTACGACCGGCTGGACGCCCTCGTCGCCCGGCTTCCCGTCCCCTACCCGCTGGAGGTGCCGACCGAAGCCCTGATCGCTGCGATGCAGACGGACAAGAAGGTCTCCGCCGGAACGGTGCGCCTGGTGCTACTGCGTGCCCTCGGAGACGCGT
>JAAAOL010000131.1 GCA_009908885.1 Bacteroidota bacterium
CACTTCTGATGCGGATGCAGAGCGGGAAGGTCGGGACGACAGGCACGGTCAGACGTGTCAGCCGGACTTCTCACGCACCACGGATCACGCACCACGTACTCAGCGCCGCTGCCTACGGAATTGTGCTTCTCGGGGCGAGCCCGTAGTATGAACGCTCCGGATCCGTTCAATGAGCCCGTATCACCCATGAGCCTGCAAGACAAGTATCAACCCGTCCTCAATCTCGGCGAAGACCTCGGCGTGCAGGACGGCTACGTACAGGAAGAAGACGGCGTCCTCAAGATCGGCGGCGTCGCGCAGACGCCCTACGAGAAGGACCTGCTGTGGAACAAGATCAAGGAGATCGGCGGGGAGGCGCCGGCCGACCTGGAGGCCGACATCAAGGTGGCCAACGCCGATCACTACCACGAGCACGTCGTCGAGTCCGGCGATACGCTGGGCGGCATCGCGAAGACATACTACGGCGCCTCGGGCAAGTACATGCAGATCTTCGAGGCCAACCGGGATCAGCTGGACAACCCGGACCTGATCAAGGTCGGGCAGACGCTGACGATTCCGTTTCCGGAGTAGCCGCCTTCGTCGCCACGCCCGCGATGTGCGGCTTGATGATAGAAAACGGCGGAAACGAGGGCGCTACGGGGAAGCGCTCGTAGGTCACCGCGTCGAAGCCCGCGCGCTGGAGGGCCGCGCCCGTCTCGCGGTCCGGGCGGCAGCCGTCGCCCAGGGCGCGCCAGATCGGTTTGATGCCGCGCTGCACGCCGCGCAGCAGGGAGCCGCTGGGGGCGGCCACGTGCTCCAGAAACACGAACCGTCCGCCCGGCGCCAGGACGCGGTGCACCTCCTCCAGCGTGGCGTCCAGGTCCGGCACGGAGCACAGGACGAGCGTGCTGATGACGGTGTCGACGCTGGCCGTCTCCAGGGCGAGGTCCTGCAACGTCGCCGCGTGGAGTTCGACGTCGCGCCCCAGGTCGTCCGCCTTCTCGCGGACGTACGGGTGCATGTGCGGGTTCGGCTCGACGCCGATCCAGCGGACGTGCTCGGGCAGGTACGGCAGGTTGACGCCGGTGCCGGGGCCGATCTCGACGACGGTGCCGCGCACGTCGGCGAAGAGGTCGCGCTTGCGATCGCCGTAGAGGCGTTCCTGCGTGCCGTCGCCGTGGGCCATGAACGCGGCGAAGCATCGTTTATACCAGTCCAGCATGGGCGGGGGTGCGGAAACTAAAAAAGCGCAGCGTACCGGGCGCGGTGCCGATACGCTGCGCGTGTATGTTGGTTCGGAACGTGGGGGCGATCCTCAGTCCGTGGCCGGGACGCGGATCTGCTGGCCGGGGTAGATCTTATCCGGGTCCTCGATGATCTCGCGGTTGGCCTCGAACAGGTCGTGCCACTTGCTGGCATCGCCGTAGTGCTTCTTGGCGATGGCCGAGAGCGTATCGCCCTTCTGGATCGTGTAGAAGGCGAAGTCGGGCTCCTGCTGTTCCGCCTCGGCCTGCTTCGCTTTGTGCTCCTCGGCCTCCTGGCGGTGCACCTCCAGCGGCTTGACCGTCAGCTTGCTGTCGTCCACCTTCTCCACGCCGCCCACGTTGCCCGCGAGCAGCACGGCCTTCTGCTTGCTCGAATTGTAGTCCACCATGCCGCTCAGCGTGACGGTGCCGTCGTCGAACGACACGTCCAGGTGGTCGATCTGGTTGCCCAGCGCGTCGGTGATGTCGGAGCGGATCTCTTGCTCCACCTTGTCGGGGTCGACCTTTTTGCCGACGTTCTTCAGGAAGTCAAAAATACCCATGGGTGAGAAGTGCTGTTGGTGAAAGCGTAGTGAGAGTGGCCCATCTCATAAAGAGATCTACGCGCCCAGATAGTTCCTGCCGAGGGCGGTACTGCGACTCAGCCAGCGGCGCACGGGATTCTAGCTGGAGGTTTACAAGGGCGTTACCGGCACGACCGACCTTATGCTTGTACTCGCCTGACGGATTCGTTAGCGTGTCTACGTCGTCATTTTGCTCAAAAACATAACCCCTCTATCCCATGGCCATAGCCAAAGTCATCGAAGTCCTCGCCGAGGGCGACAGCATCGAAGCCGCCTGCGAGAACGCCGTCGAAGAAGCCTCGAAGACGGTCAAGAACATCCGCAACGTCTACGTCAGCGACATGCAGGCGATCGTCAACGACAACGAGATTGAGAAGGAGAAGTACCGCGTCAACGCCAAGGTGACGTTCGTCGTCGGCGACTGAGCGCTCACGGCACATCCTGATGAGACCCTGGCGAGGCCTGGCAACGGGCCTCGCCTTTTTTGTGAAGTGGAGTGTCGTGATGTAGGGCAGTCGTCAGCCCAGCGCGTCCCACAGCAGGCGGAGGGCGACGAGCACGGCCAGCCCGGCGAAGACGAGCCGCAGTGCCCGCGTGTCGATGCGGTGCGCCGTCCAGACGCCCGCCTGGGCGCTCAGCAGCGAGGGGACGGCGAGCAGGCCGCCGCGCAGGAGGTCCACGTAGCCGACGGCGGTCGACGGCGTGGCGGCGTCGCCGCCGGTCGTGGCGTAGCCGAGGACGCCGAGGAGCGAGATGAGCACGATGGTGGCGCTGGAGGTGCCGACGGCGCGGTGGATGGGTAGCCGCAACCAACCCGCGTACGCCGGGACGAGCACGATGCCTCCGCCCACGCCCACAGCGGAAGACACGACGCCCGCTGCGCTTCCGATGCCTGCGAGCGTGGGTACCCGGAACGATCCGTCAGAAGTTGCTGCTGTCTCGGGCACGTCCGGCACAGTGCCGCCCAGCACCATCCGCCCGACCACGATCAGCAGTAGCCCGGCGAAGAGGACCTGGAAGACCGACATCGTGTACCACGGCTGCGTCGTCACGAAGCGCGTCATCAGGAAGACGGCGACGGCGCTGGCCCCGCCCACGACCGCCATCACGCGCAGCGCGACAGCCCCCCGGCGGAACTGGTGCCACGCGCTCCCGCAGGCGGCCAGGAGCGTGCACAACAGGCTCGTGCCCACCGTCAGCGACGAGATCACCTCGGCAGCGACGCCGGTGGACGTGTAGTAGAACAGCAGGACCGGCGCGAAGATGATGCCGCCGCCGCCCACGCCCAGCAGGCCTGCCACGTAGCCCGCCGCGAGCCCGGCGCCCACCAGCAGCAACACGTCAGCAATGGGCATCGGACGACGGGGGAGAGGGAGAAGTACACGCGGCCCGAAGATACGAGCCCGAGACTCTACCTTCGCAGATGAAGGCCACTGGCGCGACGCCCTCGGAAGCTACTCCAGCACGTCCGTGTAGGCGTCCGCGTCGGTCAGCAGCGCGAGGGCTTCCTGCACCTGCACGTCGTGGTCCAGCGAGGCCTGCACCTGCGTCGTCCGCCCGAAGTAGCGCGCCACGATCTCGGAGCGCAGCTTCTCCTTGAGGCGGTCGGCGTGGCGGTCGAAGTCGGTCGCTTTCTCGGCCCGCACCGCCTCGCGGAGCGCGGTCATTTCGTCGTCCGCCGCCGTGTAGCCCACCGCACTCAGCTTCTCGGCCAGGCGCTCCACGTCGCGCTCGGCAGCGGTCTCGTAGTCGAAGTCCTGCGTCCCGAGCCAGTCCTGAAAGGCGTCCAGCACGGCGTCCGTCACGGTGAACGTCGTGTCGATGGCCGGGTGCTCGGCGGCGTAGTAGTTGGCGTAGAAGAAGAAGGCCGCCCGGCGGCGCAGGGCCTGCTCCAGCTCGCTCTCGACGCCTGGCGACACGGCGATATCCGGCTCGATGCCACGTCCGTCCTTCACGATCCGCCCGCCCTCGGTCTCGAACGATTGCCGCAGCGAGTCCGGGATCTCCGTCGAGGTGCCGTCGTGCTCGCCGTAGTCGACGGACTGGATGCAGCGCCCGCTCCGCTCGGCGTGTAGTACTTGGCCGTCGTGATCTTGATGGACGTGTTGTACGGCAGCGGCTTGACGACCTGCACGAGCCCCTTGCCGAAGGTCGTCGTGCCCAGGACGACGCCCCGGTCGAGGTCCTGCACCGCGCCCGCCACGATTTCGCTGGCCGAGGCGCTGTACTCGTTGACCAGGACGACGAGCGGCAGGTCCGGATAGGTGGGCGCCTTGCTGCTGCGGTAGATGTGCTGCGCCGTGGGCAGACGGCCCCGCGTGGAGACGATGGTCGAGCCGTCGGGGACGAAGAGTTGCGTCAGTTTGACGGCTTCTTTCAGGAGACCGCCAGGGTTGTCGCGCAGGTCGAGGACGAGGCCGTCGAGCGGCCCGTTTTCCGCGAGTTGGTCGATGGCCGCCTCGACCTCGGAGCCCGCGTTGCGCCCGAAGCGGTCCAGCTTGACGTAGCCGATGCCGGGCGCGGCGTCCACGAAGCCGCTGTACGGCACGTTGCGGCGTTGCACCTCGGTGCGGGTGAGCAGGAAGCGTAGCGCCTCCGGCTCGCCCTCCCGCTCGATCATTACCTCACCTCGACCGTCGTGCCCGGCTCGCCGCGCAGCAGGCTGCGTACGTCGGATAGCGTCAGGTCGTCCGTGGGCGTCTCCGCGATTTGCGTGATGACGTCGCCCGCGCGGACGCCCTGCTTGTAGCCGCTGGCGTCCTCCACCGGGGCCGACACCGTCACCCGCCCGTCGCGCACGGCCACGTTGAGGCCCACGGTGCCGTAGCGCCCGCGCACGGCCATTTCCATCGCCGTGTTTTCCGCCTCGTCGATGAAGGCCGTGTACGGGTCCAGATCCTCCAGCATGGCGTCCATCCCGGCGCGCATCAGCTGCTCCGGGTTGAGGTCGTCCACGTAGTTGCCGACGAGTTCCTCGTAGACGGCGCCGAAGATCTCGAAGTTTTTGCGGAGGGCAAAGAAGTCGTCGTCGCGCGGCATGAACGCCCCGACGGTGACGCCGAGGGCCAGGACGGCGATCAGGAGTCCGCCGAGCAGCAGGCGGGACGAAAGGCGGCGCATCCGTTCCATGAGAATACCACGTTGGAAACAGGCCAGAAGAACCCCTCCCACACCGTACGACCGGGAGGATCATCTTGTAGCACCTTTGCCACGCCTCGTTCCCACGCGGCAGGGGAGATACTCCTGATTCGGCCTGGTGCGGGCTGGATCCTGATGCCGGAGGCCGTGATGCGTGCAAAAGCGCTGATGGAGCCGATGGCCCGTGCCCATCACGCACCACGACACCAGAATCCGGACATCAACACGCTGAATGAGTATTACACCGGATACTCGTACTTCACGTTGAGGGCGATCGTCCCGTCCGCGTCGGAGTCGATGGCAGTCAGGTGGGTGGCCGTCACGCCGGTCTCGTGCACCACGCCCTGCGCGTGGAAGGCTTCGGCGAGGTTGCGGACGGCGGTGCGCAGTTCGACGTCGCCCCCTTTCGGGCCGTCGGTGGGGTCGTCCAGGTCGAGGTCAATTTCGACGTCGCCCTCGGAGCGGCGGTCGTAGGCCCGTAGCGCATCGTGCAGCTTCTCTTCGAAGTCCTGCTTGGCGCGTTCGAGGCGGAGCGCGGCTGGTTGTTCGTCAGCCATGGAGGTGGTCGGTGCTGCGTTGTGGTCGGTTGCGGAGATGTGCTACCACCCCAACGCGAGCCCCCCGCCGACGTTTTGGTGGTGCAGGATGGTTACTTGATGGTTCCAGGCCCGCACGTCGCAGGTCAACAGGTCTGGAGCCAGAGCGCATCACCTGCAACCTGAAACCTGCCGACCTGCAACCTGAACCTATGCCGCAAGGCTGCGGAATTGCGTCTGCGCCTCGACGAACTGCGTCTCGCACTTGTCCAGGTAGGTGTGCACCTCGTCGATGTAGCCGTCAGCGGAGGCGGTCCAGACCCGGTTCAGGTAGCGCTCGCCCGCGGCGAAGTGGCTCATCACGTCGGCGTAGGCCTGGAGGCCGTGCACGTGGCCGATGCTCTCGCGCGCATCCACGAACGCCAGCAGGTCGTCGGGAAACAGCTCATCGATCCGGTGGCGGACCTCGTAGACGCCGAGCGATTCTTTCTCTGCGTTGAGCCGATGGATGTGCTCCACGAGGCGGTCCAGGCTAGTTTCCACGGTCTGGATGCCCGCGCCGCTCGCGCCCTCGGCCTCTACCAGGCGCCGCTCGGCCACCCGCACCAGCACGACGCCCACGACGCCGATGGACAGGGCGATGGTGAAGGGCAGCCAGTCCAGCGCCTCGACCTCCAACACGCTGACGAGCGCGCCGCCGAGGAAGCCGAGCGAGATGAGCAACAGGCCGAAGTATTTCATGGGAACGAAAGCTTGAGGGTATGCCGATTCTGGTTGATGGTAGCTGGCACGCGGAGGGAAACGGGGAGGCGAGGGATCAGAGGAGCGAGGAGGTACGGAAAGGAAGAAGCGACGAAACGAAGCGCCAGCGTGCTCTCGGCCTCCGCCGACAGGGGCCTCCCGCCTCGACGCCTCGCCTCGTCGATGCTTCGTTGCATCGCCCCAATAGGATTCGTTCCAGCATTTCGCGTCGTCATTCAACTAGGGGGAGATCACACGGCACGAACGATCAGCCGAGGCCGGAGAAGACGAAGTAGAGCGCGAAGCCGACGCCCACCAGCGCCTCGCCCACGATGAGCCCGGCGGCGAACGGGATGCCCACCTCGTCGCTCCACTCTTTGCCCAGCTTCCAGTCCGTAAACAGTCGCAGCAGCGTGCCGAGGGCGTACGTCAGCACGATGTTGAACGGCAGGTAGAAGCCGAGGCCGACGAGGATGCCGAGGCCGCCCACGCCGCTCGCGCTCAGCAGCGCGCCGAGGCCCGCGCCCGCCAGGTACTTGTCGACGGGCACGTCGCCGCCCAGGATGCCGGTGATCATGCTGGCCAGCGCCTGCCCCTGCGGCGCCGGGAGGCGCTCGCTGCCCATGCCGTACGCCTGGTGCAGCACGAAGATGAGCGCCATGATGACGATGGGGCCGAGCCACGTGCCCAGGAACTGGCCGGTCTGCTGCATCTTGGGCGTGGCGCCGACGAGGTAGCCCGTCTTGAGGTCCAGCATCAGGTCCGTCGCCTGCGCCATGGCCACGCACGCCGCCGCGCCCACCATCACCGAGGAGACGATGGCCGCGCTGTCGCCCAGGCCGCTGGCAATGACGATGAGGATGGTCACGGCGATGAGCGTCATGCCCGAGAGCGGGCTCCAGTTCGTGCGCCCGATGGTTTCGGACAGGATGACGCCCGCCACCCAGATCCAGAGCGTACCGAGCAGCGCCATCAGGCCGCCGCGCATCCAGCCCATCTGATCCACCGAGAACCAGGCGATGACGAACAGCAGAATGGCCGCGCCGCCGATGGCGAAGTAGAGCAGCTTGATCGGCATCTCGTCCTGCGAGACGTCCGACTTCACCTTGGCCGCCTGCTGCATGCTGCGCACGGCGCTCACGATGAGGGGCAGCGCCAGCACGATGCCCATGATGGCCCCGCCGATGAGCATGCCGATGCCGACGGGCCGGAAGAGCTGCAGGCGCAGGTAGGTGGCCATACCCTGCCCCGTGGCTTCGAGGGTCGCGGGCGTCGGCAGCGCGCCCATCCCGTCCATCAGCGGCGCCAGGATCCAGTAGCAGACGAAGCCGCCGATGATGAAGAAAAAGCCGCCCCGCCCGGCGATAAACGCGATGCCGACCGTCAGGAGCGACAGGTACCAGACGCCGTTCATGTAGTCCGGCATCCCGATCTGCGCCCCCAGCGCCCAGTTGTCGATCCCCGTGGCCTGCGTGGCGAAGTGGACGAGGGCGCTCAGCAGCGCGCCGCCCACCAGCAGCACCGCCTTGCGGATGCCCGCGCCGGGCGATTTCAGGATCGTCGCCACCGCCACGCCGCCGGGGTAGGTCAGCCGCTCGTAGTCGATCATCTGCTTCCGCAGCGGGATGATGAACGCGATGCCGAGCACGGCGCCCGCGATGCAGGAGAAGACGAGCAGGATGGTGTTGAACTCGGTCTCGCCCAGGATGAAGAGGGCCGGGACGGTGAACATCATGCCCGCCGACGCCCCGTTGACGGCGCTGGCGACGGTCTGCACGATGTTGGTCTCGACGATGCTGTTCCGTCCCAGGAGCCCGCGCAGGATGCCAAAGCCCAGGATGGCGGCCAGCTCGGAGCCTTCGATGGAGAAGCCCAGGATCAGGCTCGCGTAACCGATGCTGAGGGCGATGAGGATGCCCAGCCCGTAGCCCACGAGCAGAGCCTGCCAGGTCAGTTCGGGGTACGGCCCGGTGCGGACGACGCCGGACGCGGTGCTGCGGACGGGGGACTCAGCCAAACCGAATCGGTGGGGGCGATGAGCGAGGGGAGCCTGCGAACGACGCCAAAGTAGGCCCCACCCGGCAGCGAGTCAAGGAAGGGTTCAGGTTGGATAGTTCCAGGTTTCAGGTTGTGGGTCGAAGCAATGCCTCAACCTGCAACTTGAAACCTGCGAACCTGCAACCCCAAACGGCTACTCTTCCCCCAGCTTACGTTTCAACTCCGCGTCGCGGGCGGCTTCTTTGGCGCGGCGCTTCTTGTCTTTGCTTGCGCTCCACGTAAGCGGCGATGAGGATGGAGCCCTCGTAGAGCAGCATCAGCGGGGCGGCCACCAGGAGCTGCGAGAGGGGATCGGGCGGGGTGAAGAAGGCCCCACAGACGAGCACCACCAGCAGCGCCCACTTGCGCGAGGCGCGCAGCCGGGCGGGCGTGGCCAGGCCCAGCTTCGAGAGGAAGTAGATGACCACCGGCAACTCGAACAGGATGCCCGTCCCGAAGGCCCACCACGTCACCATGCTGAAGTAGCGCGTGATGTCGAAGTCGTTGCGGATCTCGGGCGAGATCACGTAGCCCGCGAAGAACTGGACGGCCAG
>JAAAOL010000415.1 GCA_009908885.1 Bacteroidota bacterium
GAGAAAGCGCGGATGGTCCTCACCCGTGAGGCCGCGTCGCGCCATGACGATCAGGTCGGCCTGTTGCACGTGGGCGAACTCCACGATCTCCTCGTGCGGCTGGCCCCGGCGCACCTCGTACGTGGTCGGCGCCTCGGGCCCTGGCGTGTCCGCGTCGAAGCGCCGCAGCGCGTCTCCGGCCTGCTCCACCATCTCGGGGTCGGGCTGCACGAGCGAGAAGGCAGGAATGCCCGTGTCGCTGAAGGTGGGCACCAGGTGCTCCTCGGCCACGAACAGCAGCGTCATCGAGGCGTCGTAGTGCGCGGCGACCCGCTTCGCCTCACGGAGCGCCTCCCGTGCGGACTCCGAAAAGTCGATGGGCACGAGCAGGTGGTTGCGGCGGGACGGGTGCTGCTCCTCGTCGCACCGTACGGCCAGCACCGAGCAGGGCGCGGCGCGGATGACTTCCTCGGCCACGCTGCCCAGCAGCAGGTGCCGCAGCCCCCGCCGCCCGTGCGTGCCCAGCACGATGAGGTCGGCCCGGCGCTCCTCGGCGTGGATCACCGCCGCCGGCCCCGGATGCCGCCCGGCGGCGACGCTGTACTCCAGCGAGAGCCCGTCGCGCTCCTCCGCAGACAGCTTGCCCAGCTGGCGGTTGACGGCCTCGCGCAGGTGGATGGTAGCCTCCTGCGAGGACGCATTCCCGTCATACTCCGACGGCCCCGGGAGCACGTGCAGCGCCTCCAGGGTGGCCCCGGTGCGGACAGCCAGATCCAGCGCGTCGCGCAGAGCGACCTCGGCACAGTCGGAGAAGTCGGTCGGGTACAGAATCCGATGAAGATCGAGCATGGGACGCAGACAGGTTGGTGAGCAAGGCCGATGCGAAGGACTGCACCGTTTGTCAGCATACATCGCGTATCGGAAATGTATGCTCAGTACAGGTCGCGTTTCCGCGTGGGGATGCGCCGAATGGTGCCGTGGGGGATTTCCTGAAGGGTCCGACGCCGCCCGTGTGAGCATCTGCCAGACCGGGTGTCACAAAGGGCACAAGGAAACGTACGCCCGAGGTGTAACACCGGGGTGCTAATTTCGTAGCACCCTGCTATACATCCTCCATCACCGCGTCTGCCCATCCCCCTCTACGATGCCCACGTTGCTACGGTACGCCCTCCTGCTCGCCGCCTGCTGTCTGTGTTGGTTGGCCCCGCCCGTTCAGGCCCAGCAGGCACAGGCGCAACAGACCAGCAGCCTCACCTCCGACGAGCTTGCTCCCGAATCTACCTTTACGCCTAACGTCAAGCCGACGCTGAGGCTGCCTCACCTGGGTCGGCGGAACGCGACCAGCACCGAGATCACCATCGACGGGGTCCTGGACGATGCCGCCTGGCAGTATGCGGCCCGCGCCACCAACTTCTCCGAGACGTTCCCGGGCGATCAGACGCGCCCGCCTATCGACATCACCGCCTACATCGCCTACGACGACACGCACCTCTACGTGGCCTACGACATCGAGGACGACCCCGAGTCGATCCGCGCCACGATGACGGACCGCGACAACATCTGGCAGGACGACTACTCCGGCCTGCTGCTGGACACCAACGGCGACGGGCAGCAGGTCTACTTCATCGCCGCCAACCCGCTGGGCATCCAGGGCGACACGCGCATCTCGCACGGCGGCGAGGACGTGTCGTTCGACCTGATCTACGACTCCGAGGGACGCATCACGGACGACGGCTACGTGATCGAGATGGCCGTGCCACTGCGCAGCATCCGCTTTCCGCAGGAAGAGCAGCAGTCCTGGCGCGCCACCTTCTGGATCACGCACCCGCGCGACAGCCGCAGCACCTACTCGTGGGCCGCCGTCGACCGGGACGACCCCTGCTGGACGTGCCAGTACGGCACCTTCGAGGGCATCCGGGGCATCACCTCCGGCAAGAACCTGGAGCTCTTGCCCGCCATCACCGGGAGCCAGGTGGGACAACTGAACGACGACGACAACGCCGCCTCCGGCTTCGACAACGAGCGCATCGAGGCCGAGCCCTCGTTCAACCTCAAGTACGGCATCACGAGCGACCTGACGCTGGACGCCACCGTCAACCCGGACTTCAGCCAGATCGAGGCTGACGCTGCCCAGATCGACGTCAACTCGACCTTCGCCCTCTTCTTCCCCGAACGGCGTCCGTTCTTCCAGGAAGGCAGCGAGCTGTTCGACACGTTCATCCAGACCGTCTATACCCGCTCGATCAACGACCCTCTGGGAGCCACGAAGCTGACCGGACGCTTCGGGAAGACGAGCGTCGCCTACATCGGCGCGCGGGACAACAACTCGCCCATCCTGGTGCCGCTCGAAGAGAGCAGCGAGTTCGCCAGCGGGGGCAAGAGCGTGTCCAACATCGTGCGGGTGCAGCACAACTTCCCCGACAACTCGTACGTCGGCGCCCTCCTGACGGACCGGCGCCTCGACAGCGGCGGCGCGGGCTCGACCGTCGGCCTCGACGGCGTGTGGCGCTTCTGGACCAAGTACCAGATCGAAGGTCAGTTCGTGGCCAGCCGCACCGCTGAGTCGAACGACCCTGCGCTCTCGGAGGACTTCGACGAGGCCACCTTCGCCGACGGCGACTACACGACGGCTCTGGACGGCGAGACGTTCGGCGGCTACGCCTCGTACCTCAGCTTCGAGCGCGGCGCCCGCCACTACAACCTGGACATCGACCTCTGGCAGACGAGCCCGACGTTCCGCGCCGCCAACGGCTTCGTCACCCAGAACGACAACCGCCGCTTTCACATCTGGCAGGGCTACACGTTTTATCCGGAGAAGGTCGGCTTCATCGACCAGATCCGGCCCGCGCTCGTCGTCGGCAAGATCTGGAACTTCGACGGGCTGCGGAAGGACGAGTGGGTGACGCCGATGCTGTGGGCCCGCCTCAAGGGCCAGACGAACGTGAGCGTCGAGTACATCGCCGTCTCGAACGAGCGCTTCCAGGGGACCGACTTCCGCGGCATCCGGCGGCTGAGCGTGCACGTGAACAGCAACTTCAGCCAGCCGGTGAAGCTGGGCGGCTTCTTCGCGACGGGCCGCAGCATCGCCCGCAACGAAGACGTGCCGGTGCTGGGCCGCAGCCTCAACCTGAGCGGCTGGGCCACGCTCCGCCCCACGCAGCGCCTGATCTTAGAGCCCGAGGTGGACTACGCCCGCCTGGAGCACCCGGACACGGGCGAGGCCCTCTTCGACGGCTATATCGTCCGCACGCGCCTCAACTACCAGTTCACGCGCCGCCTCTTCACGCGCGTCATCGTGCAGTACAACGAGTTCAGCGAGCGCCTGGAGGTGGACCCGCTCGTCACGTACCGCATCAACCCGTTCAGCGCCTTCCACGTCGGCTCGACGCACGACCTGAACACCTACGAGCGGACGAACGACCCCAACGCCAGGTTCTTCCGCCAGAGCCAGCGGCAGTTCTTCTTCAAGTTCCAGTACCTGTTCCGGATCTGATCCCCATGGCGGCGGACGACACACCGGGCCGGGCGGCGTCGCGTCGCTCGGCCCTTTTCGTTGCTGGAGACGCCCTCACTCCGAGAACTCGTAGACAGGCGTCTCTACCGTCCGGCGCGGCGGCTCCGTCCCTCGAATGAGCGTGTGGAGTCGTTCGACGACGGCGGGCGCAAAATACTGCTCTCCCGTCTCCTCGTCGACGCGAGCCGGGACGTTCTCGATGATATAGAATTGTCCGTCGTGCTCCAGCGTGTACGTCACACGCCGCTCGACGAGCCGTTCACTGTGCGTGGGCATCATCGCCTCCGTGTTCGGTATTCGACCCAGCGATCCGGGTCGGGTTCATACAGCGTGATAATGTTGAGGACCCGACGCGATGGATAGCTGCACTGGATGTGCAACGGTCGTCCCGACTGCGTTGTGCCGAAGATCAAGCAACTCGGGCCGTATTTATCGTCGGGATAGTCCTCGATAACCTCGCCAGCAGCGATCGCCTCTCTTACTTCGGCGACGCTGATCTCTCGAAGGATGGTCCGATCCACTGCGTGCCTCGAAAACTCGAAGGCATCGGCGGCTATCTTTCGGCGAATGTCATCGATGAGCGCCATGCCTGATGCACGCGGTGACGGATGTGCGGTTTCATCGAGGCCCTGGAATCCCCCACCTTCCACCTCTCTGCGTGCGGCGCGGAACGGCTGGCATGCGACCTCGGGATCCGCTATCCTCAGGGTCCGCCCGCCCGTGGACCATCCGCTGCCCCGATGAAGCACGCCGAGTTCGAGACCCTGGACCAACTGGACGCACACCTGGACGCCGGACGCCCGCTCGAACATGCCGTCTTCCAGTCGCTCGACCTGACGAATCACGCCGAGCGGCTGCGCGAGCGGTCGCTGCACTGCGCGGTGCTGCTGGGCTGCCAGATGCCGCCCGACCTCGTCAAGCACGCCGTGGACTCGGGCGCGCTCCTCTTTCCGCGGATCGACTGGGTGCCGTACAACCCGTATCGGGCGCGCCTCTACACGCCCGAGGCGCTGCTGGGCGCATACCGGCCCGGCGAGCCGGACAGCTACGACGAGACGTTCGACGGGCAAGTCTACCGCCACTACATGGAGCGCGGCGGGCCGGAGCCGCCCAACTTCATCGACCTGCTGGCGCAGCGCCTCCACGACCAGGCCATCACCGACGCCCTGCACGAGTTCATCGCGGGGCAGCGCGTCGTAGCCATCATGGGCGGGCACGGCATGAGCCGGGACGCGGACGCCTACCACACCGTCGCCCGCATCGCCCGGCGGCTCACCCGGCGCGGCTTCCTGCTGGCCAGCGGCGGCGGCCCCGGCGCGATGGAGGCCACGCACCTGGGCGCGTGGTTCGCCCCGCACGCCGACGACGCCCTGCGCGAGGCCATCGACCGGCTGGCGGTGGCGCCGCACTACACCCCCGTCGGCGACTGGTTGGATGCCGCCTTCGCCGTCCGCGACGCCTTTCCGCGCCCCGACGACGCGCCGCCCAGCCTCGGCATCCCGACGTGGCATTACGGCCACGAGCCGCCCAACGCCTTCGCCACCCACATCGCCAAGTACTTCACCAACAGCCTGCGCGAGGACGGCCTCCTCGCCATCGCCCGGCACGGCGTCGTCTTCGCCCCGGGCAGCGCGGGCACCATCCAGGAGATCTTTCAGGACGCCGCGCAGAACCATTACGAGACGATGGGCCACGCCAGCCCCATGCTCTTCCTCGACCGCGACTACTGGACGCGCCAGAAGCCCGTCTACCCGCTGCTGCGCCAATTGGCCGACGGCCATCCGTACGGCGATCTGGTCCACATTTCGGACGAGGTGGACGACGTCGTTTCATCCGTCGAACGGTTTGCCGCCACGCAGGACGCCGCGCGACGCACCCCGCAGGAATCCGCCGCTCGGCATTAGGAGATTCCCGATAAAAATGGTATGATTAGGGCTCCCCACCCCCATTCTTCGCCGACCCTGGCTATCCCCGACGCGGCGCCTTCCTCATGACTCCCGAAGCCTGGCGACAGCGCGGTCAGTACTTCGACTACCGCGGCCACCGCATCTTTTACCAGGATGCCGGTCAGCAGCGCGGTGACAACGTCCTACTGTGTCTCCACGGCTTTCCGACGGCCTCGTGGGACTGGCACCGCCTGTGGCCGATGCTGCGCAAGCGCTACCGCCTCATCGCGCCGGACCTGATCGGCTTCGGTTTCTCGGACAAACCGCGTGGGTATCCATACTCGCTGATGGATCAGGCCAGCCTGGTCGAGGCCCTGCTCCAGCACCTGGACCTGGACGCGGTGCACCTGCTCACCCACGACTACGGGGACACCGTGGCGATGGAACTGCTGGCCCGCTACGAGGAGCGCCTGCGTCAGAACGACTCTACCCTGCTCCTCCTGTCGGCGTGCCTGCTCAACGGCGGCATCTTTCCCGAGGCTATCCATCCGCTGTTCATCCAACGGCTGCTTCAGGGACCGCTCGGCTCGATCGTGGCACGCTTCATCTCCGAGGATCGGTTTCGGACGAGCCTGTCCGCCGTCTTCGGTCCGGACACGCAGCCCTCGGACGAGGACCTGCAGGCGTTCTGGCAGCTCGTTCAGCATAACGACGGGCTGCGCGTGGCGCATCGCCTCAGCCGGTATCAGCACGAGCGCTGGACGCATCGCCTGCGGTGGACGGGGGCGCTCCAGCGGACGCCCGTGCCGCTCCGCCTCATCGCGGGCCTGGCCGATCCCGTGTCCGGCCCCGATGTCGTCGCCCACTTCCGGGACGTCATTCCCGAGGCGGACGTAGTTACGCTCGATGGCATCGGGCACTATCCCCAGTTGGAAGCGCCCGACGCGGTGCAGGAGGCCTACTTCGCCTTCGCCCACCGGGTCCGTTAGCGGAACGCCTCGATGCGCAGTGCCGCGTCGCAGCGGGCCGCCTCCTCCGCCACGTTCGTCGCCACCACCAGCAGGCGCCCGGCCTCGCGGTGATGCGCCGTGACGCGCTCCACCATGGCGAGCCCGGCGGCATCCAGGTTGGCGGACGGCTCATCGAGCAGGAGCAGCGGCGGGCGCGCCAGCAGGGCCGCCGCATACTTGACCCGCTGCTTCATGCCGGACGAGTACGTGCTCACGAGGTCGTCCGCACGCCCGGCCAGGCCGACGAGGTCGAGCACCGCCTGGATCCGCGCGCGGCGGTCGGGCAGGCGACGCGCCTGCGCCAGGAACGCCAGGTTTTCGCGGGCGCTGAAGCCGTCGTACACGTTCAGATACGGCGCCACCAGGCCGGTATACAGCCGGCGGTCCTCGTCGGGCACCGGCTCGCCGTCTACGTGGAGCCGCACCGTGCCCGCCCGCGGCGTCAGCACGCCCGCCAGGATGCGCAGCAGGGTCGACTTGCCCGCGCCGTTCGCGCCCGTCACGGCCAGCGACCGACCGCCCTCCAGCCGAAACGAGAGCTGCCGGAAGAGCACGCGGCGCCCGTAGCGCATGCCGACGTCGGCGGCTTTGAGGTGCATGGGGAGGCAGGGTTTTCGGACATGTCCGGGCGAGATGAAGTGAGTCCCTATCGCCCGGCGGGCCTCCATAATACAGGCCGATTCCGGGAATCGCCATTACGCTCTTGGTACGTTCTGCGCGTCCTCCCGTATCTGCGCATCAATTCGACGGTGTACGTGTTGGAATACATCGAAGAAGTTTGGGTAACTCTGCCCGACATATTCCTCTGCACGCACTACACTCACCCAACAGCGATCCCCCATGCAGCGCGTACGCACCACCTTGCTTCCCCTCCTCACGGTCGGCCTGATGCTGATCGTCGGCTGCCAGGCGCAGGAGGAGGCCCAGCCCATCGACGCCGAGAAGACCGAGGCCGCCGCCGAGAACATGGCGGAAGAGATGTCGCCCCAGGTAGCGACGGCCACCCTCCAGCCCCTCTCTGAGAGCGGCGTGAGCGGAACCGTCTCCTTCACCACGCAGAACGGCGGCACCCTCGTCGAAGCGACGGTGGAAGGCTTCGAACCGAATTCGACGCACGGCTTTCACATTCACGAAAACGGCGACTGTGGCGATGCGGGGCAGGCCGCGGGCGGACACTTCGCGCCTCAGGAGAGCCCACACGGCGGGCCGGACAGCCCGGACTCGCTCCGCCACGTCGGCGACCTCGGCAACCTCATGGCGAACGCGGACGGCGTGGCGACCTACAACCGGGTCGACTCGCTGATTGCCTTCGACGGCACGGCGAACATCGTCGGCAAAGCGGTGATCGTCCACGCGGGGCAGGATGACCTCGAATCGCAGCCCACCGGCGCGGCGGGCGGGCGCATCGCCTGCGGCATCATCGAGATGGCCGGAACGGATTCGATGAACGGCGAGATGAACGACGACGGCGCTAGCGAGTAACGGCGCCCCTTCCACACTTCTGCATTCTCCGACGCCCGGTGTGCCTCGCGCACGTCGGGCGTCGCTGTTTTTCCCCGAACCCGACGCGGATGGCGGCGTTGAGAAGAGCCCATCGGTCCTCGGAATCGCTCGCCGCACATGCTCCGCCGCGTCGTCCTTCTGGCCCTCGCCGCCACGCTCCTGCTGGGCGGCCTCTACCTGACGTGGCCGCGCGAGCAGGCCGAGGTGCCCGTGGCGTTGCCGGACGACGTGCGGCGCCCGTCCGAGTGGGGCTGGCTCCAGCGCACGTATCCACACTTCCAGGCCGACCCCGGCGCGTACCGCGAGGCCGCGCAGCAGGCGCAGGCGCTCCGGGCCGCCGCCAAGACGGACCCGTTCGGCGCGTGGACCCTGTCCGGACCGACCAACATCGGCGGGCGCGTGGTGGACGTCGCGTTCGACCCGCAGACGCCAAGCACGATCTACGCAGCCGCGGCCACCGGCGGCGTGTTCAAATCGACCGACAGTGGGCAGACGTGGCACCCCATCTTCGACGCGCAGCCGATCCTCAGCATCGGCGACCTGGCCGTCGCGCCGAGCAATCCGCAGACGCTCTACGTGGGCACGGGCGAGGCCAACGGCGGGCACAACAACTTCGCCGGAGCGGGGCTTTACAAGTCGACCGACGGCGGCGCGACGTGGACCTTCCTCGGCCTGGAGCGCACCGTCAGCATCGGGCGCATCCGCGTCCACCCGAGCGACCCCGACCGCGTGTACGTGGCCGCCGCGGGCTCCTACTTCTCGCCGAACCCCGAGCGCGGCGTCTATCGGACGACCGACGGCGGGCAGACGTGGGAGCAGGTGCTGTTCGTCGACGACGAGACCGGCGCCATCGACCTGATCCAGCGCCCGGACGCCC
>JAAAOL010000517.1 GCA_009908885.1 Bacteroidota bacterium
CGATGGCACGTTCAAGCATCCGAAACGTGCGCCACAGTGTCAACCGCGCCCGCGTGCGTTCGACCGTCCTCGACACATCGGCGCGCCCCACCGTCCATCCTCCGTCGTCCGCATATGCGGTTTAGCCGTTCCCCATCGTCACGGTCCTGCCAGCCGATACCCGCCTGGCTCGGGCCGTGCCTGTTCGCCGCGCTGCTTCTGACGGCGTGCGCCTCCTCGCCGGAGTCGTCCGATACCGCGTCGCCCAGGACCGGGCCGTACGCCTTCGATCAGCCGGAGGCGGCCTTCGTGCTCGACGCTGAGTTGGACGAGATTTCAGGCCTTACGCTGCTGGCTGACGGGCGCCTCGCTGCCGTGCAGGACGAAGACGGCACCATCTACGTGCTCGACCCGTCGACGGGCGCTATCGACGCGGAGATCGACTTCGGCGGCGACGGGGACTACGAGGGCATCGAGCGGGTGGACGATGAGCTGTGGGTGCTGCGGAGCGACGGGACACTCTTCGAGGTAAACGACTGGGACGGCGATCCGGACGTGGAAAAGCACAGAACGGCCCTCGGCGCCGCGCACGACACGGAGGGGCTGGCCTACGATCCCGAGCGCAACCGGCTCCTCATCGCCTGCAAAGAGTATCCGGGTGACGGTCTGAAGGGCCAGCGGGCCATCTACGCGTTCGACGTCGCGGAGGAAGCACTCCTTCCGGAACCGATCGCCCTCATCGACCGAAAGGCGGTAGGCAAGGACCTCCAGGAGCACCCCGCGAACCGGGCCGTGCGCCAGCTGCTGTCGCCCGTAGCGGAGGCGGGTGGCTTCAAGCCGTCCGCCCTGGCCCGGCATCCCGGCACGCAGGAGCTATACGTCCTCTCGTCGGTATGGAAGGTCGTCGTCGTCCTCGGCGCCGATGGCTCCGTGCAGGCCGTCTGGCCGCTGCCCGAGCGCTACGTCCAGCCGGAGGGCCTGGCGATCCTGCTGGACGGCACCCTTTTCATCGCTAACGAGGGAGCGGGAGGTGCGCCGACATTGTTCAAGATTGCTGCGCAGGGGGACTCATGATGGAGAAACGAATCCTGGCGCGCGTCGCGTGGTGGATGTCGGCCGTTCTCGCGGTGGCCGTACTGTCCGGCTGTGCGGCGACCCAGCCGTACGTGGCGGAATCGCTGGCGGACTGGCGGGCCGTGCCGCTGCCGCCCGCCTCGGAGCGCGTCTACCAGGTCTTCCTGATCGGCGATACGGGCGATCCCGGCCGGGACACCGAGATCGAGCCCGCGCTGACCCTCCTGGATCGGCAGCTCGCCGCCGCCGACCCCCAGAGCGCGGTCGTCTTCCTGGGCGATAACATCTACTGCTGCGGCCTGGCGGACTCGCTGCACCCCCGCCGCGCCCAGGACGAACGCCGCTTGCTGGCCCAGTTGCAGATCGTGGAGGACTACCCGGGGCGCATCGTCTTCATCCCGGGCAATCACGATTGGAACGACGGGCAGGACGGCGGGCGCGAGGCGGTCGAGCGGCAGGAGGCGTACGTCGAAACCTATCTGGGTCGGGGCGACGTGTTCGTGCCGTCGGACGGCTTTCCGGGGCCCGTGGAGATCGACCTGACGGACCGGCTTCGGCTCATCGCGGTCGACACGCAGTGGTGGCTGCACCCGTTCGACAAGTCCTACGGCGAGACGGACGGGTACGACCTGGAGGAGGATGCTGACTTCCTGCTCGAACTGGACGATCTGATCCAGCGACGCGACGATGAGGATCTACTCATCGTCGGGCACCACCCGCTCTTCTCGCGGAGCGTGCACGGCGGCTTTTTCACCTGGGAGGATCACCTGTTTCCGCTCACCGACGTCGCGTCCAACGCGTATCTGCCGCTGCCCGGACTCGGGTCGCTGTATCCGCTGGCGGCGCAGTTCGTCGGGAGCCGCCAGGACTTCAGCAACCCGCGCAACCGGATGTTGCGAAGCGGACTCCTCGGCGCGTTCCAGGGGCACGAGCGCCTGGTCTACGCCGCGGGGCACGACCACAGCCTGCAGTACTTCGCGGAGAAGAATCTGAGCGAAGAGCAACACTTCCTCGTCAGCGGTGCGGGCTCCCGTCCGGGGATCGTGGGGCGCGGCGGCGGGGCGACGTTTACGGCGGGAACGCCCGGCTATGCGGTGCTGCACTACTACGCCGACGGGCAGCTCTGGCTGGAGATGTGGGGCGCGACGGGCGCAGACGGCGACGGCGAGGTCCTCTTCCGCACCCGACTGCTCGATGCGGCGCCCGAGCTGGTCGACCCCGAGGTGCCGACGGCCACCGACGGCCTGCCCGACTACCGCGACAGCACGGTCGTGGCGCCGGTCAACCCGACGTACGACGCGGCGAGCGGGCTAAAGCGCACCCTGCTGGGCAGCCATCACCGATGGGCCTGGGGCACGCCGGTCGAGGCGCCCGTCCTGGATCTGGCGCGCGAAAAAGGCGGGCTGACGCCGATCAAGCGCGGCGGCGGGCAGCAGACGACGAGCTTGCGTCTGCAGGGCGGCGACGGCGAGGAATACGTCCTGCGCACGCTCGACAAAGACCCGTCCGGCACCGTCCCCGAAGCCTTGCAGGGCACCATCGCGACCGACATCGTGCAGGATCAGATCGCCTCGCTTCACCCGTTTGGGGCCTTCATCATCCCGTCGCTGGCCGAGGCCGCCGGGATCTATCACACCCGCCCCAGGCTGGTCTACGTGCCCGACGATCCCCGCCTCGGCATCTACCGCGAGCAGTTCGCCGACCGCCTGATGATGCTAGAGGAGCGCCCCGATGACGACGAGCGGCACGCGCCCCACTTCGGCGCCTCCGAGGACGTGATCGGGGCGAACAAGCTGTACCGCGAGATCGACGGCGACAACGACCATCGCGTCGATCAGCACGCCTTCGTCCGCAACCGGCTCTTCGACATGTGGATCGCCGACTGGGACCGCCACCGCGACCAGTGGCGCTGGGCCTCGTTCGAACCGTACGAGCTGGATTCCACGCTAACGGGCGAGGCGCGCACCCAGGGCAAGATCTACCGCCCCGTCCCGCGCGACCGCGACTGGGCCTTCAACCGCATGAACGGGCTGTTTCCGTCTCTCGCGCCGTACTTCGATCCTAAATTCCAGGACTTCGAGGAGGCGTACGGCAACCTGAAGGGCCTCACGCTGAACGGACTGCCGCAGGATCGTCGCTTCCTGAACGCCCTCACGCGCGAGGATTGGATCGCGACGGCGGAGGATCTGCAGCGACGTCTCACCGATGCCGTCATCGAGGAGGCCGTCCGCCGCTGGCCCGAGCCGGTGTTCGAGCAGGATGGGGCGCGGACGATCCGCCTGCTGAAGCAGCGGCGCGACCAGCTCCGCGAGGTGGCCGAGGCGACGTACGCCATGCATGCCCGCGTGGTGGACGTGGTCGGCTCTGACAAGCACGAGCGGTTCGAGGTGCGGCGCCTGACGGACGACAGCACCGAGGTCGTCGTCTACAAGACGTCGAAGGAGGGCGCGGTGCGCAAAATGCTGTACCGGCGGACGTTCCTGCGGGGCGAGACCGAGGAGGTGCGGCTCTACGGCCTGGGCGGCAACGACACCTTCGATCTCGACGGGGCGGTGCGGCGCGGCGTGCGGGTGCGGGCCATCGGCGGGGCCGGGGCCGACGCGTTCAGCGACCGCTCGCACGTGGCCGGGCTCGGCAAGAAGACGGTACTGTACGACACCGAGACGGGACAGAACGCCTGGGCGCCGGGGCGAGAGACCCGCGTGGTGCGGCGCGACGATCCGGCGGTCAACGCCTATCGCCCCGAGCTGTTCAAGCACGACGCGTTGCTGCCCCAGGTCTTCTTCGGCAGCAACGACGACGACGGCGTCTTTCTCGGCGGCGGGGTCAAGCGGATCGTGCACGGGTTCCGCAAGGTGCCGTACGCCCGGACGCACCGACTGGTAGCCAACGTGGCGACGCGCACGCAGGCGTTCAACATCGTCTACGCCGGGCATTACGTGGACGTGCTGCACGGCTGGGACGCGACGCTCGACCTCAGCTACCTCTCGCCGGACAACATCCGCAACTTCTACGGGTTGGGCAACGAGACCGAAGACGTCGAGGACGACCGCACCTTCTATCAGGCCCGCCTGACCCGGGCCACCGCGGCCCCGGCGCTCGTGCGTCACGTCGAGGGCGGGCTGGCGGTGCGCATCGGCACGGGCGCGCAGTTCATCCGGGTGCGGGAGGACGAGGACCGCTTCATCGGGCAGGTGCAGGAAGGCATTTCCGAGAACACCTTCGAGAACCAGTGGTTTGCACTGGCGAGCGCGGGCCTCGCGCTGGACCGCACCGACGATCCCGTGAACCCGATGCTGGGCGTGCGGTGGACGGGCGACGCCGTGCTGCACGCAGGCTTTCGTAACGCGACCGATACGTACGGCACGCTGTCGAGCCGCCTCGCCGCGTACGTCTCCCCCAGCACCTCGCCCCAGGTGACGCTGGCGCTGCGCGTGGGGGCGGCCCACAACGTGGGCGCCTTCCCGTTCTTCGGGGCCAACACGCTGGGCGCGCGCGACAACCTGCGGGGCTACCGCAGCACCCGCTTCGCCGGGCGGACCAGCACCTACCAGAACGCTGAACTCCGCATGGCGTTGTTCGACTTTTCGACGTACCTCGCCATCGGCACATTCGGCGTCCTCGGCTTCGTCGACAACGGGCGCGTCTGGACCGACGGGGAGACCTCCGACGTGTGGCATCAGGGCTACGGCGGCGGCATCTGGGCGACCGTGTTCGATGCCTTCGCCCTCACCGGCACCCTCGGCGTCTCGCCGGAAGAACTCACATTTACTCTCAAGCTCGGCTTTTTATATTGATACCGCGCCCGGCGGTGTCGGCTGCGGATTCCCTTCCCGCACCACGCTGCGTGGATTAGACGTTCCATCGTGTGCCCATGGCTACCCAGGACGAGACATCATCGGCTCCAGAGCTTCCCTCGCCGGATGAGCTGGATGCGTTGCAGGAGCAGGCCGCCGAGACGCAGGCCGTCCTCGACGAAGCAGAGCAGGAGGCGCTCGCCGCGACGCTGAAGAAGCAGCGGAAAAAGCTGAAAAAAGAGCGCAAGAAGCTTAAAGCGGAACGCAAGAAGAAGGACTCCCTCGGTACCTCACGCGGCATCGAGACGATGTTTCGCACGTCGTACCGGCAGCACGTGGACCTCAGCGCGTTGGCCGACAACAAGGCCAACATCATGATCTCGATCAACGGCATCATCATCTCCATCATCATCGCCTCGATCTCGCCGAAGATCGACGCCAACCCGTGGCTCCTGATTCCGACGAGTGTGCTACTGGTCGGGTGCCTGATGTCGCTCATCTTCGCCGTGCTTTCGGCGCGGCCGCGTGTGACGACCAAGGCAGTGTCCCTGGAAGACGTGCGCAGCGACCGGTCCAACATTCTGTTCTTCGGCAACTTCGTCAACATGAACCGGCAGGACTACCTCCAGGGGATGGAGGAGCTGGTCAAGAACACGGACCGGCTCTACCGTAACATGATGCGCGACATCTACAGCCTGGGGCAGGTCTTGCAGCGCAAGTTCCGCCTGTTACGCGTCTCCTACACGCTGTTTATGATCGGCCTCATCCTGGGCGTGGTGCTCTTCATCGGCGTCTACGTGTGGCTGGCTGTGTCGGTGTAGGTCAGACGTCGCTCTCCGCAATCAAACGCAATCCTCTATCACCATGACAGTCACCTTCTGGGGCGTGCGCGGGTCGATTCCGGTACCGGGCGAGCAGACGCTGCGCTACGGTGGGAATACCACGTGCGTCAGCATCGAACAGGACGATCAGGTGCTCGTGATCGACGCCGGGACCGGCATCCGCGATCTGGGCGATGCGTTGCTGGGCGACGACCGCGAGATCTTCATGCTGCTCAGCCACCTGCACGCGGACCACATCGCTGGTTTTCCCTTCTTCGCGCCGCTGTATGAGAACGAGCGCGTGATACATCTGATGGACTATCCGATGGGGACGAAGACGTGGTCGCCGCTGGAGCTGATGGATGGCGTCTTCTTCCCGGTCGAGGCGGACGGGCTGTCGAGCCGCTACTTCCGGGTCGGCTCCTCGCCGATGGAGTACCTGTACCGGCACGGGCTGGACGTGACGCGGCTGGCCGCCAACCATCCCGGGGGCGCCTTCGGCTACTGCGTGCGCGATGGCGACCGTTCCTTCGTCTTCTTTCCGGACAATGAACTCCACCCGCCCGAGGTGCCCACGACGCCGCACGAGGCCTTCGTCGACTTCTGCCGGGGGGTGGACGTCCTCTGCCACGACGCCCAGTACCTCGACGGTGACTTGCCGAACAAGCACGGCTGGGGGCACAGCTGCATCGAGGACGTGTGCGACCTGGCCATCGCAGCCGAGGTGGGGCAATTGCTGCTCTTCCACCACGATCCCGAGCGCACGGACGAGGACCTGGACGCCGTCGAAGCGGAGGCCCAGGAGCGGCTGGACCCGCACGGGATTGCGTGCGCCTGTGCCTACGACGGACTGACCCTGGAGCTGGACTGACCGAGCCGATGGTGCGCCTGTTGCAACGTCGTCTCCTCTGGGTCGCCGCGATCCTCATGCTCGTCGCGGGGTGCGACGCCGTGGTGGACGTGGCGGAGGACGAGGCGGCCACCCGGACGGCATCGCGCACCGCCGCCGTGCTCGACCAGACGACGGCGCCCGTCATGACGTACCACGTACTCGACAAATACCCGCACGACACGGAGGCCTTCACGCAAGGCCTCGTCGTGGACCGGGACACGCTCTTCGAAGGCACCGGTCTGCGGGGGCGCTCCTCCCTGCGCCGCGTCGAACTGGCGACCGGCGCCGTCGTGCAGCAGGCGAATCTCGCGTCGCAATTCTTCGGCGAAGGCATCGCCGTCGTCGACGACCGCATTCTCCAGCTCACCTGGACCTCGGGGACCGGCTTCATCTACGACCGCGACAGCTTCGCCGTGCAGGACACCTTTTTCTACGAGCACGAAGGCTGGGGGCTGACTTACGACGGCGAGCACCTCATCGTCAGCGACGGCACGCCGACGCTCCGCTTCTGGGACCCCGCGACGCTGGAGGTGCATCGGCAGGTCACCGTGCGCGACGGGGGGGAAGCGGTCGACGACCTGAACGAACTGGAATACATCGGCGGGGAGGTGTGGGCCAACGTGTGGCGGACGGACCTCGTCGCCCGCATCGACCCCGAGACGGGGGAGGTGCTGGCGTGGGTCGACCTGTCCGGCCTGCTCACGCCGGAGGAGCGGCGCAGCGCCAACGTGCTCAACGGCATCGCCTACGATCCCGCGCGCGACCGCCTCTTCGTGACGGGCAAGTTGTGGCCGTGGCTCTTCGAGATCGAGGTGTTCACGCCGCCGCGCCGCCGATCAGGGGACGATCGGACGCCAGTCTAGCCCGGTCGATCTGATTCAGCGTTGCAATCCAAATCCTACCTATTGCTCACAACGGCAGCCCACGATCGCGGGGCGAAATCGGGTTCGCAGGCACAGCCTGGCACCGTGTGCCCTGCTTCATGACGCATCACGAAACACGCAACACGCAATACGGCAGCATCACGGCATGGCGTCCTTGGCCTGCTCGATGGTGCGCTCGAAGCTCTCCAGCGGCTGGGCGCCGTTCAGGAAGTAGCCGTTGACGAAGAAGCCCGGCGTGCCCGAGACCTCGAATTCGCGACCGATCTCCAGCGTCTGGTCCACGGTCTGCGCGGCGGCCTGGTAGCCTGCGGAGGCAGGATCACTGGCGCACGTCTCCCAGGCCGCCAGGTCGATCCCGGTGTCGGTCAGCACTTCCCGGCTCTGGGCGATGATCTCGTCCTTGTTGAACTGGCGCTGATTCTGGAAATAGGCGTCGTGCAGCGTCCAGAAGGCGTCGTCGCTCTGGGCCGCCGCGCACTCGGACGCGATGGCAGCGGGGCGGGCCCAGTCATGGTTGGGCAGCGGGTAATGGGCGAAGACGACCCGCACGTCGTCCGGGTGCAGGGCCAGCAGTTGCTCCAGCGTCTGCGTGCCGCGCGCGCAGTACGGGCACTGGAAGTCGGAGAACTCCACGATGGTGATGGTCGCGTTCGGGTTGCCCTGCGTCGGCAGGTCCGGCAGGGCCGCCATGAGCGCCTGGTGCCGGTCCTGCGCCTCTGCCGCCTCGGCCTCGGCCTGGGCGGCCATCTCGGCCTCGATCTCCTCCGCGCTCATGCTCACGTCCACCGGGTCGCCGCCGATGAGGTAGAGCTGGGTGTTGTCCTCCGTGACGAGGAAGGCCTGCGTCTGCTGCCCGTTGATGGTAAAGCTGCCCCGGTCCACGCCCTCGATGCCGCTGTCTTCCAGCGGAGCTACCGTCACGTCGTAGTCCTGCAGTTGTGGGAAGTGGACCTGCAGGTTCATGCGGATCTGCTCCTGCCGGTCCATGCCGTCCTGGCCGTTGACGGGGCCACAGCCGACGAGGGCGACGGTCAGTACGAGGAAGAGGATGCGATAGCTCATGGGGCGCGGGGCGGTTAGGAAAGGCACGACACGTCGTATGTAGGACGACGCGGGGATGCAGTTCCCCACTCATCGAATCTGCACCATTGCAGTCGTCGAGGAAGCGAGTGGTCACACGGCACCCAATCACCGGTGGATGGTCTTTCCTCTATTCATCCGCCCCTCACACGTCACTCCGATTCGGACGCGATGGGCAGGGCCTCGATGGCGTCCAGCACGCGGGTCGGCGCCAGGGTGGTGTCATCGTC
>JAAAOL010000336.1 GCA_009908885.1 Bacteroidota bacterium
CTCGCCGTCAGCGCCCTGCTCGGCCAGCGTCAACCGGAGCGTGAGCCCGGCGCCGCCGGAAACCTGCTGCGTAAACGTCGCGGTCTTCGGGCGTGCGATGGTGCTGATGGAGGTGTTCGGCCGCCCGGAAATCAGGACGGTGCCCAGCGTGCCACTGTTGAGGTCGAAGCGGAGTTGCGACTGCTGCGTGGAGCCCGCCGCGGAGCGCAGGACGAACTCCGCCGACCCGGACGCCAGCCCCGGCAGCGCCTCGTTCTCCAGCAGCGTGCGCGAGCCCCCGTCGAAGATGCGGTTCGAGACCCAGGTCAGCCCCGTTCCGGCCTCGCGACTCCACATATATTCGTCGAAATCTTCGAAGAACCGTCCCTGCACTTGCTCACGGACTGTACCTCCCGCGGTGCCCGGCGCTTCGCCGACGCCGACCTGGGCGCTCTCCGTACCGGCCACCTTGATGAAGACGTAGTTCGTGGTGTCATACGGGTGGACGTAATGCGTCCAGCGCTGGTCGATAATGGCGCCGCTACCGTTCCGTTCGACGACGTAGTCCCAGCCGGACGGCCCGTCGGCGTAAAAGAAGACAGCATCTCCGTCGTCGAACGAGCCATCGCCGCCGCCGCGCACGAAGACCGGCGTTTCGACGAGGTCCGCCGGGCGCGGCGCGCTGTTGAGGGCCGGCAGCGGTTCTCCACCGTTCGTGAACACTTGCACGCGGGCCGGGTCGATGCTGCCCGGCCCCGCGAGATCGGGCAGACCCGCCAGGAAGCTGCGGTCGATGGGATTTTGAACACGGCCCCATCGGCCAGCACGCTGCGGTCGACGGCGAGGTGCGGATTGTCGTCCTGAGAGGCCCGCGTCGCTGCTTCCAGCGACTGCATGCGGGCCTGCGGACGCGCAGATTGCTCGACGGCGATGACGAGACGGCGATAGCGACGAAGCCGCTGCGCACCGGCATCGTAGGCGACGAGGCGCGCTTCGAGCGTGGCGGTCGGCTGCTTGCGGGCGATGCCGAGGTGACCGACGCGCGCGACCGGTTCTTGCAGGGCATCGAGCAGGTCGGCATCCGCGCCGGGCGGGAGCGGCACGTCGTCGTATTCAGCCGCCACGATGCGAATCGACGGAAGGGCAAGAGTCGACAGCGTTAGGCTCCGCCGGACGGTCGGGACGCCGTAGGTTACTCCGCGTACGGCGTCGGCATGCACCTGCGCAACCCCCGCGGAGTCGACCGTGGCCCGCAACGACCGGGGCCACTCCACGGTAACCTCATAGGTCGCAGTCGCCCCGCGCTCTTCGATCAAACGAAACGAAGGAGCCTGCGCCGATGCCTGAGGCACCAGGAGCAGCGCGCCGAGGACGACGCCCAACACTACGGACCAACGGAGGACACGACGCATCGGCGAGCGAGAACCTGCACGGGACGAGGACTGCTCGGTATACACGCGAGGGCCTCGGGATACGTAGTCCAGCACCGAAGTCCCGGTCGTGGCCTCGGCAGAGCCCCCTGCGAGCGCAGCGGTAAGCATGTGGCAGAACCCAACCACGAACGAATCCAGCCTGTTACGAAATCTGAGAGAAGTCACGGGCAGCGCCCGCGCACACTGGTCACACCGTGTGTAAGCGTCGTAACAGTCAGCAGCAGATAGGCAGCGGTGTTGTTCGGGAGTGGGTGGACGGCCCCTCGCATCGGGTGCCTCTAACTAACGAGGCATCTGGCCACGATGCAAGGTCAAAAATCAGGTGCAAGACCCGTTTAGTAGAGGGATCCCTACTCAACGACCGTCGGCAGGTTCCTCAGCCAATGTGGTCTCTTCGTCAAGTACGTCCCGGGCCACCTGATGGCGCAGTTGCTTCAGCTCCCCGGCCATTTCCGAGGCGCGGGCGGCCGCCGCCTGGATGTCGCGGGCGACCTGAACGACCTCGCCGTCGAGATGATGCGTGGAGGCGAGCTCCAGAAGCAGCTGGGCGTTGCCTGCGATGATCGAGAGCGGATTGTTAATGTCGTGCTTCAGGCGCGAGGCGGCGCTGTCGACGGCGTCAAGCACGCGGTCGAAGTGTTCGTCGGTGGCCGCCAGAGAGGATTCGTCGGTCGGCAACGCGTCCCAGCGCTGACGCAGCCGTTGGGCGATATGACCACACGTCGCCGCAGGAGTCTCTTGACACGGACACCGGTCCACACCGTCGCTCAGTCGCCCATTGGCTGATTCCTGCGCTTCGATGAGGGCGAGCGTGGCATACCCCTGCCCCACCTGGCGATTCAGCCAGTCCGAGATATCAGGCGTATAGCGCGCGACGATGGCATCGAACCGAGCCGTCTCCAGGTACAGGTCAGCCTCATCGGGCGCTTCGAGGTAGTGTGTATCCAAAGCCTCGAACTGGCGCTCTAAAAGCCGTCCTATCGTCTCAGCACGAGAGAGGTCCGAATCGAGCAAAAGTATGTTGCGCCGGGAGGGGCGACTCATACGGGTGATCGAGCGGTACGAGGGTTGTTCGGTGGGTGGTTGAAAAGAAAGTACTTAATCGGCTGATCTTTTTCACCCTTCCGTATACACGGTCAGAATCTCCTAGAATAATTCGTCGAGTGGCCGGGGATCGGCGATCGCGATCCCGCGCTCCGTCTGCTGCACGCTGGCCACCGCGACCTCCGGATCATGCTCGAAGAACAGGTGCCATCCCTCCGCGTGCGCTGCCTCCAGGAAGCGTTGCTTCTCGTCCAACGTCACCAGGGGCCGGACGTCGTACGCCATGATCCAGGGCGGACGCAGGTGCGCCGACGTGGGCAACAGATCGGCCACGTAGACGAGCGTGCCTTCCGCTCCGCTGATTTTCACGAGTTGCTGCGCGTGCGTATGGCCGTGGACCGTCAGCACCTCGATGCCGGGTAGCAGTTCGCCGTCTCCCTCGACGAGATGGATCTGCCCGGCGGCCTGCAGCGGCTCGAAATCCATCGGACGGAAAGAATTCCGCTCCTTTCCATTGGGCGCGGCAGCCCAGTCCCAGTGATCGCGCTGTATGTGGTAGCGGGCGTTGGGAAACGTAGGCACGAACCGATCGCCGCCCCGCTGTGTGGCCCCGCCCGCATGGTCGAAGTGGAGGTGCGTCAGGATGACGTCGGTCACGTCCCCCGGCCCGACACCCGCCGCGCGGAGGGAGTCGTGCAGGGTGGCCGTGTCGTGATCCACCGCAAACAGATCTGCGAACTTGGCGTCGTGCTTGTCTCCGATACCAGTATCGATCAGGATGCAGCGCTCCGCGCCCTTCAGCAACAGGCACCGCATGTGAAGCGGAATCCGATTGCGGTCGTCCGGCGGGATGCGGCGCTCCCAGAGGGGCTTCGGGACGATGCCGAACATGGCCCCTCCGTCCAGGCCAAAGCGTCCGGTTTCGATGGCGTGGAGCGTGTACGGGCCGATGGTGGGCATAGGCAACGGGGTGTATGCAGTGCAGCGCTGGGAAGCCGTCTGGCCGCCAGCCCTAAGGTCGAACCACGGCGCCTCGAATGCAACCCGCTGACGCTCCCCGGCCGCTTCGCGCTGACCTACTCCACCTCAGGCGGAAAATCTTTGAAGTGACCGTTCGACTGAATGCGTCGCCGCAGGTCTTCCATCTTGCGGACACGGGGGATCAGCGCCTCCAGATGATCGACCAGGTATGCGACCCGCTGGTTCTCCGTCAGGATTTCGAGCACGTCCTGCTTCTGTTCTGACGAGAGCCCGGCGTTGGGTGCGATGACGTACGAGAGCGTGTCCACATCCTGGTACAGACTGGGGCGCACCGTGCGCCCGGCCAGTTCGAGCAGGCGCATGTGCTGCGTGATGAGGCGTTGCTGCAGGTTGCGCTGCGGGGTCTCCTCCGGCTCATCGATGGTCTCGCCGTCGACGGTCAGGTAGGACTCATTCTCGTAGAGATCGAGAATGCGAAAGCGCTGTTCGCCCTCGACCACGATGTCCATCCGCCCGTCTTCGTATTGCTCCACGATACGCACGATGCGGGCCGTGCAGCCGATGTCCGCCATCTCGTCCTCTTCGAACAGCACGATGCCAAACGGCTCGTCCTGCTCCATGCAGCGTCCGACCATTTCTTTGTACCGGGGCTCGAAGATATGAAGCGGCGTCTGTTCGCCCGGGTACAGGACGAGGCCGAGCGGGAAGAGTGGCATGCGGTGGAGTCTACCCATCGGCGGGACGAAGCATCGATACGGTACGGGAATGCAGCCTTGAATCAACCGTCGCAGCGCGCATGCAGTTTCGGCCGGTTTACAACGAACCCGTTTCGGCCCGGTGGCGACGCTTCCGACGCTGCTTCGCCAGGATGACGCCCCCGACGATGGCCAACAGGCCCATGGCGACGGCGAGGCGGGGTTGCAATAACAGAACCGCTCCGGTGCCCAGCATCAGTCCAAATAATAGACACACGGCCCCGCTGGTTTGAATGAGCGCCGTCCGCAGCGACTGTATCGGGGCCAGCCCCGTGACCGCGCGCTGCCGCTTCCACCCCGGCCCACCCGGACGCACTTTCCGGTAGAACTGCTCCAGCGTCGCCTCGCTCTCGGGCGGCGTCAGGTACATCACCGTAATCCAGATGGCCGCCGTGCTCAGCGTGATGACCAGCAGGCGAAGGCCGAAGTCGTCGATGGTCAGCACCGGCAGGACCGTGGTGAACAGACCGACGAAAAAGCCCGCCAGCATGGCCGCCAGCTCGGCCCAGGCGTTGATGCGCCACCAGAACCACCGCAGAATGAGCACCACGCCCGGCCCCGTGCCAATGGCGATGACCAGCCGGAAGACCGTCGCCACGTCTTCGGCGAAGAAAGCGGCGGTGGCTCCCAGCACCGTGATGACGACGGACGCGACCCGCCCGGCGGCGACGAGCTGCGTCTGGCTGGCCTCGGGATTCATGAAGCGCAGATAGAGGTCGTTCGTCAGGTAGGAGGCGCCCCAGTTGATGAGCGTGGAGACGGTGCTCATGAAGGCCGCCACGAGCGAGGCGACGACCAGCCCCAGGATGCCGACCGGCAGGAAGTCGAGCATCAGCTTCGGGTAGCCCAGCTCCGGATCGTCCAGCTCGGGATAGAGCACGAGCGCGGCGAGGGCGACCAGCACCCACGGCCACGTCCGCACGACGTAATTCATGATGTTGAAGAACCACGCGGCCTTCTCCGCCTCGGCTTCGTCTTTGGCCGCCGCGAGCCGCTGGATGAACTCGCCGCCGCCATCGGACCGCCGGAACGTCCACCACTGCAGCCCCACGTACGCGAAGAAGGTCGACGCTGAAATGCCCGCGAACGTGCTCCACCCGAGACCGAGGAACCCTTTGGGGTCGCGCACTACCGGGATGAACGCCAGCACGTCGAAGTCGGTCTGCGCCTGCGCCTTGCTGACGAGCCCCGCGAGGCCGCCCACGTCAGGGCTGCGGATGGCGAACCAGGCCACGATGATGGCTCCGAAGAGACCGAGGAAGAACTGGAAGAAGTCGGTCGCCACCACGCCCCACAGGCCCGCAAAGCCCGCGTAGAGCAGCACCAGGATGGAGACGCCGATGACCGAGAGCAGCTTCGGGTCCATGCCCCAGACCAGTTCCCCCGTCGCGATGCCGAAGCCTTCCCAGATCTGCAACGCCCCGATCACCTTGACCGCCGCCAGCATGATGTAGCTGATGCCGATGCAGTTGATGGGCACGGCGAAGAGAAACGCCTTGATCCCGCGCAGCCAGGCCGCCGATTGTCCGCCGTAGCGCAGCTCGATCAGCTCGGCGTCGGTCACGATGCTGCTGCGCCGCCACAGCCGGGCGAAGACGTAGATCATCACCACATGCCCGACGGCGAAGGCCCACCACTCCCAGTTGCCCGCCAGCCCGCGCGTCCCGACGACGCCCGCGATGTAGAGGGGCGTATCGATCGAGAAGGTGGTGGCCGCCATCGACGTGCCCGCCAGCCACCACGGGAGCGACCGGCCCGAGACGAAGAAGTCCTCCATCGACCCGCTGGCCCGGCGCGCCAGATACACCCCCAGCGCCAGCGTCGCGACGACGTAGCCCCCGACGATGAGCCAGTCAAGAAGCTGCATAATTCGGCATCGATTGGTGCATCCGCTTTATCTTCGAGGCTCGGATCTGCTACATTGGGAGATGTTCGTTCGCGTAACCAGCCGCCTATGCGCCGACCGCCGCAACATACAGGGCGACTTCGTAAGAAGCCACACGCTGCCGTGGCCCAGCTGGGACGCCGGATGCTCCTGCTGGCGCTCCTCGTGCTCGTTGCCGCCCCGCCCCTCCTGGCCCAGCCGATCCGCTTCGGGGCGGCTGACGATCCGCGCGAACGCCTGCAGCGCGTCTGGTGGAAGCGCGAGCAGACGCTCGAACTGCTGGGCGGCTTCTCGCTCATCGGTCCGCAGTGGCGCGGCGCCGGTCAGGTCAGCGCCGACATCGTGACGCGCCCGGTCACGTCGCACCTCGGCGCCACCTTCCGCGCGGGCTACTTCGGCGAGTACAGCCCCGACCTCGACGAGCCCTACGATATCCTGCGGGCGGTCTCCTTTCTCCGCTACAACCCGCCGCCGGACGTGGCGATGCACCTCCGCCTCGGGACCATCGAGCGGATGCGCCTCGGGACTGGGCACGTAGTCAACTTCTTTTCCTCGTCCGTCGCCTGGGACGAGCGCACCGTAGGCGCGGAGACGATGGTCCGCACGGCCCCACTCACCGTCGCGGCCTTCACCGATAACGTCACGGCAGACGGCCTCGTCGCCGCGCGGGTCGGGTGGCGCCCGGTCTTCTGGGCCGCCAATCCACGCTGGAGCACGGCGACGGTCGGACTCAACTACGTGACCGACCTCGCGGATCGCCCGGACGAGATGGACCGGCTCACCGCCTACAACATCGACGCCTCCTTCACGGCGTTCCGCTCCGGGCAAATCGACTTCGTGCCGTTCGCCAGCGTCGCCTGGTACGAGAACCACGGCAGTGGGATCAGCTTCGGGGCGGACCTCCAGAGCGACAATTTCATCGATCTCTTAAGTTTTCGACTCCGGATGGCGCTCTACTACAACGGCGATGCGTTCATCCCGAATTACGTCAACACCTTCTACACGGTGAACAGCCCGACGGCGCGGACGCTGGATTCCGATGTCACCGGCGCCCCGAACCGCGAGGATGGCCTCGTCGGCATTCCTCTGGCCGAGGCCGGGGGCGGGAACGACCTGCTGACCGAGTTGCGCCTGCTCATCATCGAGCGCTTCGAGTTGTGGTACAGCTTCCGCCGCCACTACGGCTCGCAGCGGCTGAGCGAGTACCACCTGCACTTTTTCCTGCGCCTCTACGACCGCATGCGCCTCAACGTGACGATCGACCGGTACGGCCTGGGCGGCTTCTTCTCCACCTTCAGCGACCTGGACGATCAGAGCGCCCTCAACTTCGGCCTCGACTACCAGCTCCTGCCGCCGCTCTGGCTCTCGGTGGATGCCCGGTACAGCTTCGAGCGCGTCGGGGACGGCCCGGACGGAACGGAGCGCTACCTCGTCCAGCGCCGGTTCGAACCGTTTACCGGGATTCACCTCCGATTCTAACCAACCCTCCCGAGCAGACCCACCCCTGCCCATGATCAACGTCATCGACGTAACCGCGGATCACACCCTGGACGACTATGCCTCGTACGTGCACCTCCGGCCTGCCGTGGAGGCACTCCGGAAGGCAGCGCCGAGTGCGGTCCAGGCCTTGCGGGGCCGTACCGTCTGGATGGTCAATTCGACGGCGCAGGGCGGCGGCGTGGCCGAGATGATGCCCAAGATGGTCGCCCTGCTGCGCGAACTCGGCGTACGGACCGAATGGGTCGTCATCAGCAGCGAAGAGGAGCGCTTCTTCGACCTCACCAAGCGGCTCCACAACCTCATCCACGATGCCGGACCGCCCTCGCTCAACGGGCAAGACCGGGACTTCTACGCGTCGGAGAGCCAGCGATTCGCGGACGCGCTGATCGACCGTATCGGCCCCAACGACCTGCTGGTCGTCCACGACCCGCAGCCCATGGCCATGGGATCCCTCATCGGTCGCCGCAACGGCAATCCCACGATCTGGCGCTGCCACATCGGCCTCGACCATGAGACGCCCGCCACGCGCGCCGCCTGGGAGTTCCTCGAACCCTGGGCCGACGGCTACGATCACTCGGTGTTCACGGTCAAGGACTATGCGCCCTCCTACTTCCGAGACCGCACGTCGGTCATCCCCCCGGCCATCGACCCGTTGAGCCCGAAGAACATGCCCCTGGCGGTGCACAAGGTATCGGGCATTCTGGTCAACGCCTCGCTCGGGACCACGCTCCACCCGGTGCTCACCCTGCCCTTTCAAGAGCCGGCCCGGCGCCTCCAGGCCGACGGCTCGTTCGCCCCGGCCATCAACCCGGAAGGCATCGGGCTGCTCTATCGCCCCATCGTCCTGCAGGTGTCCCGCTGGGACCGGCTGAAAGGATGGTCGCCCCTGATGGAGGGCTTCAAACGGCTCAAGTCGTTCCGCAACCTCCCGCACAGACTGCCCTCCGAAAAGCACCGCCGCCGCCTCGAACTGGTGCGCCTGGTGCTGGCCGGGCCGGACCCCTCCTCTATCCAGGACGATCCCGAGGGATTGGAGGTTTTCGAGC
>JAAAOL010000500.1 GCA_009908885.1 Bacteroidota bacterium
GGGCGCGGTCGTGGCGGCCGGGTCCAGCGTGTGGATGCGGCACAGCGCGTAGAGGCGTGAGATGGTGCGGGTAAACTTCTCCGCGACGCCGCGCTGCAGGCCCCGCTGCTGCTCTTCGGGGCGAAACCAGGCATCCGGCTCCTGCCGGGCGGTGAAGTAGAGGATCGGCGGGGCGGGCCGCAGGTACAGGTCGTCGATCAGGCGGAGGAGGCGCAGGGCGTCGTCGGTGTGGCGGATGCGAATATCCTCGATGTAGAGTGCCTCGAAGTGGCTGAGGCGGCCCACGAGGCGGGTGTGCTCCGTCTCCGTGGCCTCGTGCAGTAATGTCTCGAACGACAGCCAGCGGGCGGAACGGTCGTCCCCGTCGAAGGTGGACCGCATCGCGGGGCGGGTGGCCTCGGCGGGGCCGATCCAGGCCTGCCCGGGCGTCGCCTGCGACCGCCGGTAGTCGTCGCCGCCGACGAAGGTGATCCGGTAGACTTGCTGGAACTCCTCGTGCAGGAAGCGCCGAAAGCGGTCGTTGCCGTAGGTGCTCGCCAGGAACCGGTCGGGCTCGACGTTGCTCGTCGCCAGCAGCATGACGCCGTGGTCGTCCAGCGCCTTCAGGAAGAGGACGAGGCGCGCTTCGTTCGCCGGATCGTCCAGCTCCACCTCGTCCAGGCACAGGGCGCCGTAGGACTCCGCCAGCGCAGCCGCCTGTTCTTCGGGGTGGGTCGTGGTGCGGAAGAGGGCGCTGGAGTGCAGGAAGGCGCAGGGCACCTCCGGCGTCAGGGCGTGGTACATGGCGGCCAGCAGGTGCGTCTTGCCCGTCCCGACCGGGCCGACGAGGTAGAGGCCGCGCCACCGGGGCGGTCGGGTGGGCAGCCAGCGACGCCATCCCCGCTGCCGGGCCTGCACCTGGCGGATATAGTCCACGAACGCCCGCGCGTCCTCCAGCGCCTCGACCTGACTGGGCGTCTGGGCCTGGTACTGGGCAAAGGTGGTCTCCGCGAAGCGGGCGGGCGGCTGCATAGGGTCGGCAGGGTGAGAAGGCGACGGCGACGACCATCTATGCGGCGTCCGGAAGGAGGGTTCCTCGGCAGAAATCCCGGACCTCGCCCGCGTTCGGCCTGCTGTCCAGCGGCAGGACCCCTCGACAGGGGGCAGCAGCGGCATTTGGGACAACTTTTTCCCGTTCCCGCTGTTCGGTCGTATCTACCTTAACCTCCGCTATATTCTGCGATCAACACGGTTCCCATTTATGATTACGCATTCATCCACCACGCCGCATCTTCTGATCGTCGAGGATGATCCCCAGATGGGGACCGGCCTCGTGCTGTATCTGGAGTCCGAAGGGTTCGAGGTGACGCTCGTCTCCGATGGCGATGAGGGCCTCAAGAAGGCTGTCTCGCTCCCGGGATATGACCTCATCGTCCTCGACGCCAAGCTGCCCGGCAAGAGCGGGTTCGACATTCTGCGCGAAATGCACACGCAGGGCGTCGACACGCCGGTGCTCATGCTGACGGGCCTGGGCGATCACGAGAGCAAGATGCACGGCTACGAACTCGGCGTCGACGATTACCTGACGAAGCCGTTCTCGACGGAGGAGCTGTTGGCCCGCGTCGAGGCGATTCTGCGGCGAACCGAGGAGGAGAAGCCTGATTCCGAGCAGGTGTACCACGTCGGCGGCCTGGACGTCGATCTGCGCACCGACACGGTGACGCGCGACGGGGAGCCCGTGGATCTGACCGACCTGGAGTTCCGGCTGCTACGCTACCTCGTGCTGCATCATGGCCGCACCGCCACGCGGGAGCAGATCCTGCGCGACGTCTGGGAGCTGCCGAGCAACGTGGAGACGCGCACCATCGACCGGCACGTCAACGCCCTGCGCAAAGTCATGGACGGCGAGGACGAGGACACCTGGGCGATCAAGAGCGTCTATGGCATCGGCTACAAGCTCGTGGGCGTCGAGGAGAAGCAGCCGGAGGCCTGAACCGGTGCGTTCGAACCCGGGAGACGCTGCCCGTCACGCTACGGATTGAACCGATACCCGATGCCGTAGACGGTTTCGATGTGGTCGGGATTCGACGGGTCGTCCTCGATCTTCTTCCGGATCGAGGCCATGTGCCGGTCGATCGTCCGGGTGATGATTTCCTGCTCGATGCCCCACACGTCTTTGAGCAGTTGGCGGCGGGAGACGGTCTGCTCGCGGTTCTCGATCAGATAGCGCAGGATATCGAACTCCAGCGCCGTGAAGTTTACCTCCTCGCCCTCGCGGGTGGCCTCGTGCGTGCTGAAGTTGATCTCCACGTCGCCGATCTCGTACACGTCCATCGGCTTCGAACTGGGCGGCTGGGTCCGCTGGAGGATGGCCTTCACCCGTGCCGCGAGTTCTTCGGCGTTGAAGGGCTTGGTGATATAATCGTCCGCCCCGAGGCCGAAGCCCTTCAGAATGTTCTCCTGCTCGCCCCGCGCCGTGAGCATCAGGATGGGCGAGGTGATCCCGTACTCCTGCGATTCTTTCAGGACCTCGAAGCCGTTTTTGTGGGGGAGCATGACGTCGAGCAGCACGATGTCGTAGCCCGGCGTTTCCCGCATCAAGTCGAGCGCCTCGACGCCGTCCGTGGCGACGGTGACGTCGTATCCGTTCATTTCGAAGTAGTCTCTGAGGGCCAGGCCGATGTCGGGGTCGTCATCGACGATCAGCATGCGGTACGTGATGCCAGTAGAAGTGCTCGTCTGCATAGAGTGGACAGGAAGGCGTGGGTGAACGAAAGGCGTCCCGCGAAGGACACTCGGTATCAAACTATCGATGTGCAAGAATGTGCCAGGACGGGCGCGCGCTCAATGTTGAGCAGCCCGTTACGTTCGTCGTGGGGGAGTTCCCGAAGAAACACCGTGGCCCGTCTACTCATACTGAACAGTACATTATTTGAAACGGACGTCGGCATGCCTGATCATGGCGGCCAGCCGTTACGGTCGGACATAAGGTCCGAGCGCAACGGTTTGTGATCAGGCCGCTGCTGGCGTCCTTTTTTGGTTTATGGCGACGTGGGCGCGGCGAGCGGAAGGCTGACCATGTTGGCGAAGATCGCGTACGCGCCGGGGTGGAAGACCTTGAGCTGCCGGTACCAGACGAGGGCGGTGTAGAGGTACGTCCCGTCGCCGTAGTCCGCGATGAGGGTCGAGCTGCACAGCGGCTCCTCGCCCGGATCGTGGGTGCAGAGCAGCTCCTGGTAGTCGTCGGCGTACGTCTCGGGGAAGTAGAGGCCGCGTTCCTGCACCCAGCCGTCCCAGGCGTCGGGGCCGATGGCGTTCGGCGTGGTGAAGAGCGGATGGTCGGGGCGCTGCACCGTGATGGGGGCGGTCTCCCGCGTCACCCGGTCGCGGCCCAGCGTGAGCGGGTACGGCGCGAAGGTGCCTGGATTCTTGCGGCTCGGATCGAACGGGTCGTCGTACTCGGCATTCCACTCGAACGTCTTCTGGTAGTTGACGACGAGGTGGCCGCCGCGCTCCACCCAGTCGAGCAGGCGGTCGTTGTGCGCGCGCAGACCGGGACGCACGAGGTAGGCGCGGATGTCGAGGACGATGGTGTCGAGCGTGTCGAGCGGCCCCTGCGCCAGGTCGAGCGAGTCGAGCATGACGTGGTCGACGCCGAGCTGGGTGAGCGCCTGGTCGAGGGCGTCGTCGTAGCTCTGGACCACCCCGACGCGCAGGTCCGGCGGGACGTCGGCCTCGAACACGCGCCCGGTGAGGTGAGCGTGTGCCGCCTCCGGACGAAGCGTCATCGGCGCGGCGAGGCCCGTCAGCGTGATCGTATAGTCGCCCGCGGCGAGGGAGTCAGGAAGCGTGAAGGTGAGCGTGTCGCGCGTGAGGGTGTCTCCCGTAAACGAAATCGTCGTCTGCCGCTGCATCAGCACGCTGTCGTCGGCGTCGCGGGAGACGGCCAGGTTGATCGTCAGCGTCTCCGCTGCGGGATCGAAGACGCGGGCCTCGATGGGCAGGCGGTTGGCGCCGGGGTGCAGGCGGACGACCGGCTCGGCGGCCTGCACGTGGAGCGGCGGGGCAATCTGGGCGGGCAGGTAGCCCGCGGCGAGGAGCGAGTCGGTCCCGGCCCGGTAGGCGGCGTAGTGGATGGGCGGTCGGTTGCGGAAGCGCTCGTACTGGTACTCGGCGCGCGGAACGGTCGGCGTGGCGTCACGGCGGACGGTCAGCGTGGCGAGGCCCGGCGTCGTGTCGGACAGGTACAGCGTGGTGTCGATGGCGCCCTGGAAGGTCCAGCGCAGGCGCTGGGCCGGGAGTCGATCGGGGTCCCACCGCAGGCGCACGGCTTGTCCCGGTATCAGGAGGCTGTCGGCCAGCGTCAGGGCATCGTCTGGCAGCCTGTCGATGCGTCCGGAATCGGTGTAGTACGTCAGGGGCGGCTCGGCGGTGCGGTTCGGCGGGAGGTTGGCCGCGAGGTCGTCGGGGCCGAGGGGCGCGTCGGTGGCGGAGCGGAGCAGCACGAAGTGGTTCTCGTCGATAGCGCGGATGCGGTCCGCCCACATCTCCATCCCCTGCGAGGCATGCTCCGTCAGCGCCTCGGCGGCATAGGCGGTGTACGGCTCGTCTGTCGCCGGGTCGATGGCTCCGACGGGCACCGCTACGTCGTGCCCGTCCCGGGAGCGCCAGAGCCGCAGGAAGAGGCGCTTCGGCTGCCAGAGGTCGACGTCCGGCTCGGCGAGGTGCTCGGGATGATAGGTCGAATCCGCTGCCAGCGCGAAGGCGTCGTACGCCGAGATCCCGACCGCCTGATGGTGTCCGTGCTGGCGACGCGGGCCGACGGTCACGGTGTCGTGGTTCGTGAACAGCACGTCCGGCTTCAGCTTGCGGATCAGGTAGACGAGCCGCGCAGTCACCTCGTCGCGCCCGCCCCACCGATTGAAGGTCTCCTCCGCCGACTTCGAGTAGCCGAAGTCGTAGAAGTTGAGGAAATAGAGCTGCGTCCCCAGGTCGCGCGCGGCCCGCTCCGACTCGACCGTTCGGATGGCGCCCAGCTCCTCGTAGAGTTCGGGCCCGATCTCGTTCTGCCCGCCTTCGCCCCGCGTGTAGATGACGCTGTACGCCACGGCATCCTTCGCGTGGCGGTAGTACGTCAGCGTCGCGCCGTCTTCATCGTCCGGGTGCGCCGCCAGGTTCATCACGACGAGCGGTGCGGGCTCGTCGAGCGGCTCAGACGGGGCCGGTTGTGCGGGGCCGGGCTGCGCACAGCCGAGGAGCGCGAAGGCGAGGGCGATCAGCAGGAGGGAACGAAGCATCACGAGCGTTCGGGTGGGAGAACGGAAGGAGCGGGGCGGGCGATCAGCTGCGGACGTGTCCGTCGCCCAGGCCGATCCATTTGTACGTCGTCAATTCCTCCAGCCCCATCGGCCCACGGGCATGCAGCTTCTGGGTGCTGACGGCCACCTCCGCGCCCAGGCCGAACTCGCCGCCGTCGGTAAAGCGCGTGCTGGCGTTGACGTAGACGGCGGCCGAGTTGATCGCATCGACGAACTGCGCGGCGTGCGTCTGGTTGGTCGTCAGGATGGCGTCCGAGTGCTCGGTGCTGTGCGTCTGGATGTGCTGGATCGCCGCGTCGAGCCCATCGACCACCTTGATGCCGAGGACGAGCGCCAGCCACTCCTGGTCGAAGTCGTCCGGACCCGCCGGGACGACGTGCGCCGGACCGTCCTTCAGCAGCGCGAAGGCGTCCTCGTCGGCACGGAGTTCGACGTCGTGCTCCGCCAGCCGCCGGGCGACGCGGGGGAGCAGCGTCGGCGCCACGGCCCGATGCACGAGGAGAGTGTCGAGCGCGTTGCAGACGCTCGGGCGCTGCACCTTGGCGTTCTCGATGATGTCGACGGCCTGCCCGAGCTTGGCGTCCTCGTCCACGTAGATGTGGCAGATGCCGATGCCGCCGGTGATGACCGGAATCGTGCTCTGCTCCCGACAGAGGCGATGCAGGCCCGCCCCGCCGCGGGGAATAATCATGTCGACGTATTCGTCCATCCGCAGCAACTCGGTGACGAGGGCGCGGTCCGGGTTGTCGATGTACTGGACGGCGTCCCGGGGCACGTCGGTGCGTTCCAGCGCGCTCTGAATCACGTCCACCAGCGCCAGGTTGCTGCGCAGCGTCTCGCTCCCGCCTCGCAGGATGACCGCGTTGCCCGTCTTGAGCGACAGCGCGGCGATGTCGATGGTGACGTTGGGACGCGCCTCGTAGATGACGCCGAGCACGCCTATTGGGATGCGGCGGCGGATCAGCGTCATGCCATTGTCCAGGTCTCGGCGGTCCAGGTCCTGGCCGACGGGATCGGGCAACTCGGCCACGCGGCGCACGTCCTGGGCGAGGCGAGCGACGCGCTGCTCGGTCAGCAGGAGCCGGTCCAGCAGGGCGTCGCTGAGGTCGTTGGCGCGCCCGTCCTCGACGTCCTGCGCGTTGGCGGCCAGCACGTCGTCGGCGCGGTCGTCCAGTTCGTCGGCGATGGCGAGGAGCGCGTCGTTCTTCTGGGGCGTGCGCATCGGGCCCAGCACGCGGCTGGCGTGCTTCGCCGCCTGGCCGAGGGGACGAAGAGAGGTCGTGGTATCGGTAGCAGGCATAACGTCGGAGGCGATTCAGAGGAGGATCAGGTCGTCCCGGTGGACGGCGACCGGCCCGTAGGCGTAGCCGAGGCGCTCGGCGATGGTGCTGGAGTGGCAGCCCTGGATCTGGGCCAGCGCGTCTGCGCCGTAGCGCACGATGCCGCGCGCCAGATCCGCACCGTCCGAGTCGCGGATGACGACCGAGTCGCCCCGTTCGAACGCGCCCTCGACGGCGACGATCCCGGCCGGGAGGAGGCTGCTGCCCTGCTCACGGAGCGCCCGGGCGGCCCCGGCATCGACGGTGATGCGACCCGTCGGGGCGGGCCCGGCCAGGATCCACCGTTTGCGGCTGTCCAGCGGCGTCTCCAGCGCGGGAAAGCGCGTGCCGACCGCCTCACCCTCCACGATGCGGTGCAGCACGTCGGGGACGTGTCCGGCGGCGATCACGACGTCGGCCCCGGCGCGGCGGGCCACGTCGGCGGCCTCCAGCTTGGTGGCCATGCCACCCGTGCCCAGGGGCGTACCGCTTCCGCCCGCCAGCGCCCGCAGCGTGTCGTCAATGGTCTTGACCTCGGGGATCAGTTCGGCGTCGGGGTTGGAGCGCGGATCGGCGGTGAAGAGGCCCGGCTGGTCGGTCAGCAGGACCAGGAGGTCGGCCTCGGACAGCAGGGCGGCGAGAGCGGAGAGGGTGTCGTTGTCGCCCAGGCGGATTTCCTCATTGGCGACGGCGTCGTTCTCGTTGATGACGGGCACGATGCGCCGGTCGAGGAGGGCCTGCACGGTGTCGCGGGCGTTCAGGAAGCGCTGGCGGTCCTCCACGTCCTCGCGCGTGAGCAGGATCTGGCCCACGTGGATGCCGTAGATCTCGAAAAATCGCTCCCACGTGAGCATCAGGCGGCTCTGCCCGACGGCGGCCAGCATCTGCTTCGTCGTGATCGTGGCGGGCAGCTCGGGAAAGCCGAGCCGCTCCCGCCCGGCGGCGATGGCGCCGGAGGTGCATACCAGCAGGTCGCGTCCCTCGGCGTGCAGCGCGGCGCACTGGCGCACCAACTCGACCAGGTGCGGGCGGTTCAGCCGGGGCGTCCCGCCGGTCAGCACGCTCGTGCCCACCTTCACCACGATCCGCTCGTACGTTCGACGTTCCTCGGGCATCAGCAGGGTGCGGCAGATCCTATGCGATCCGGAAACGACAAGAATACCGTACGGCCCTCTGGATCACAAATATGCCTTGGAAGAGAAGCGTTCAGAGCGCGAGACGATGCCCGGCCCTGCCTCGTCCGGCATCGCGTTTTCGGTGTTTCTGGGTTACCTTCAGGAGCGCCGCCCAAGAATACCAGGACTCATTGGACGCCGGGATGGCACAGCCGATCCACATCTGCCCCCGCTGCGACGCCGAGTATCGGGCAACGGTGCGTACATGCGCGGACTGCGACGTGCGGCTCGTTCGGAAAACACACTACGAGCGGGCCCTCGACCCGCTTCCCTTTTCCGAGGATCTCGTCGCGGTGCGGACGGACGTGACGCGGTTGATCAAGCGCCTGGCGGACGCCCTCGCCAGGGCAGGCATTCGGTGCCACGTGGCCTTCGACCGTAAATACCACAGTGCCGGCGCCGTAGAAGGATCGGCCCTGTACTATCACACCCTGTACGTGCGGCCGGAGCGGGAGGAGGACGCCCGGCGCGTGGAACGACGTCTGGAGCAGGAGGCCGACGTGGAAGACGCGGCAGAGGACGAGGAGGCCTGCCCGGCCTGTGGAGCGCCACGTGATCCGGGCGCACCGGAGTGTCCGGACTGTGGACTGTTCCTCGGTACGACATAATCCCGAGGTGATGGGGAGCGCTCGCAGGAGCGGAGAAGCCGTCTATGCCTCGTCTGGCGCTGCGGCCTGCGCGGCCTCGTCGTCGGCAGCGGGGGGAGACGGTGGCTCCGGCGGGGTCGACGTAGGGGCTGCCGTGGCGGGGCGGAGCACGTCGTCGGCCTCGCCGTATTCTTCGATGAACATTTCCCAGACGGCCAGAA
>JAAAOL010000133.1 GCA_009908885.1 Bacteroidota bacterium
GCCGGGTGGGACACGCACGGCCTCCCCGTCGAGATCGAGGTGGAGAAAGCCCTCGACCTGGAGAGCCGCCAGGCCGTCGAGGAGTACGGCATCGAAAAGTACAACGCCGCCTGCCGCGAGAGCGTCCTGGAGTACAAGGGCCTGTGGGACGACCTGACCACCCGCATGGGCTACTGGGTCGACCTCGACGATCCCTACGTCACCTTCGAGACGGACTACATCGAAACCGTCTGGTGGCTCCTGAAGCAGATCTACGACAAGGGGCTGCTCTACAAGGGCTACAAGATTCAGTGGTACAGCCCGGGCTCGCACACCGTGCTGTCGTCGCACGAAGTCAGCCTCGGCTACGAGGAGGTCCAGGACCCGAGCGTCTACATCCGCTTCCCCGTCGTCGGGCAGGAAAATACCTACTTCCTCGCCTGGACCACGACGCCGTGGACGCTCATCTCCAACACGGCGCTCGCCGTCGGCACCGCCATCACCTACGTCAAGGTGCGCCACGACGACCCACATCAGGGCGAAGAATACCTGATTCTGGCGGAGGATCTGCTCGACGTGATCCGCGAAGATGTGGAGGTGGTGGAGACATTCACGGGGAATGACCTGCTGGGGATGACCTACCAGCCCGTCTTTTCGTACTTCACCGACGAGGTGGATACGGGCGAGGCGTGGCGCGTGGTGGAGGCCGATTTCGTCTCGACCGAGGAAGGCACGGGCGTCGTCCACATGGCCCCGGCCTTCGGTGCCGACGACTACACGGTGGCCCAGCGCGAGGGCCTGCCGCTCTTCAATCCCATCTCGCAGGACGGCACCTTCACCGACGAGGCGGAGCTGGTCGCGGGCGAATGGTTCAAGGATGCCGACAAGAAAATCACCGAGGACCTGAAGCTGCGGGGCCTGCTCTACCGGCACGAGACCTACCTCCACAATTACCCGCACGACTGGCGCAAGGGCACGCCGCTCATGAGCTACCCGGTGGAGAGCTGGTTCATCCGCACCACGGCGCTCAAGGACCGGCTGATGGAACTCAACGACACGATCAACTGGCAGCCCGAAGGCATCGGCGCCGGGCGCTTCGGCGAGTGGCTCAGCAACAACGTGGACTGGGCGCTCAGCCGCCGCCGCTACTGGGGCACGCCGCTGCCCGTCTGGGTGAGCGATGAAGACCCGGAGTATGTCGAAGTCATCGGCTCGCTGGCCGAACTGCGCGAGAAGTGTGGCGACCAGCTCCCCGAGGACGACGCCGACGTAGACCTGCACCGCCCCTACGTGGACGACCTGACCTGGCCTGCGCCCGACGACGTGGGCGGCACCATGCGGCGCGTGCCGGACCTCATCGATGTCTGGTTCGACTCGGGCGCGATGCCGTTCGCGCAGTGGCACTATCCCTTCGAAAACGAGGAGCGGTTCGAGAAGACATTCCCGGCGGACTTCATCGCCGAGGGCGTCGATCAGACGCGCGGCTGGTTCTACACGCTGCACGCCATCGCCACGCTGGTGATGGACTCCGTGGCGTACAAGAACGTCGTCGTCAACGGCCTCGTGCTGGACGAAGACGGCAACAAGATGTCCAAGAGCAAGGGCAACGCCGTCGAGCCCTTCGCCGTCATCGAGAAGTACGGCGCCGACGTGGTGCGCTGGTACATGATGAGCAACTCGCCGCCGTGGGAAAACCTGCGCTTCGGCGAGCGGGGCCTCACCGAGACGCAGCGCAAGTTCTTCTCCACGCTGGAGAACGTCTACAGCTTCTTCGCCACCTACGCCAACATCGACGGTTTCCAGTACGAGGGCGACCCTGTCCCGCTTGCCGAGCGCGCGGAGCTGGACCGCTGGATTCTGAGTCGCCTGAATACCACGATCCGCGAGGCCGACGCCGCCCTGGACGGCTACGATCCTACGAAGGCGTGCCGCGCCGTGGAGCGCTTCGTGGACGATCTCTCCAACTGGTACCTGCGCCGCTCCCGCCGCCGCTTCTGGGCGGCCAAGAAGGTGAATGGCGAGACCGACACGACCGACAAGCGCGCGGCGTATCAGACGGTGCACGACAGTCTCCTCGCCGTCGCCAAGCTGATGAGTCCGGTAGCCCCGTTCTTCGGCGAGTGGCTGTATCAGTCGCTCAACCAGGTAACCCGCCGCGACGAGGAACCCTCTGTCCACCTGGCCGACTTCCCGGACGTCGATCCGTCTGCGCAGGATCGGGACCTGGAGCATCGGATGGGCCTGGCGCGGACCATCTCGTCCGTCACACTCAGCCTGCGCAATCAGGCTCAGATCAACACGCGGCAGCCGCTCCCGCGCATCCTCGTCGTCACGGGGATCGGAGTGGAAGAGGAGGCCATCGAGCAGGTGCGGGGCGTCATTCTGGACGAGGTAAACGTCAAAGACATCGAATACATCGACGCCTCAAACGACGTCATCCACCGGACGGCCAAGCCCAACTTCCGCCGCCTCGGCAAGCGCCTCGGGCCGCTCATGAAGGGCGTCAACCAGCAGGTGCGCGCCCTGCCGGATGCGACCATCAGCGAGTACCTGGAGACGGGCTCGCTCACGCTGGAGGTAGACGGTGAGACCGTCGAACTCGGCCCCGAAGATCTGGAGATCACCAGCGAAGGCGTCGAAGGCTGGCTCGTGGATCAGGAGGACGGCGTCACCGTGGCGCTCGACACGACCATCACCGACGCGTTGCGGGACGAAGGCTTCGCCCGCGAGTCCGTCAACCGGATGCAAAACCTCCGCAAACAGGCCGATTTCGACGTGGCTGACCGCATCATCGTTGAGTATCAGGCCACGGACCGCCTCGCCGAGGCTATCGCGCGCCATGCCGACTGGATTCGGAACGAGACGCTGGCTCTGGAGTTGCACCAATCCGCCGAACCGCATGGAGAAGCGACCGCGACGTTCGAGATTGGCGACGAAGAGCTCACGGTCGGCGTTCAGCGCGTGGAGTCCGTAGATCGCGCCTCCTGACCAGGTCGCCCCGCCCTCATCGACCTTCTGTTCAAGTCCCAAGCCATTACCAGCCATGCCGGAAAAAAAGCCAGCCCACGCCAAGACGGACAACGTTGCGGTGCCGCTCCACAGCGAGTCGACCGCCGAAGGAACCGAGGGCGCCTCGCCGCAGGACGAGCCAGATCGTAAATCTCCGTTCTCCGACGAGGAACTCGAGCACTTCAAGCAGCTCATCCTGAAGCGCCGCAGCGACGCCGTGGAGGACATCGAGCGGATGCGCTCGCAACTGGAGGACTCGCGCGAGCAGGCCGAAAACGACTCGGCCTACAGCTTCCACATGGCGGACGCGGGCACGGACGCCATGGAGCGTGAGAAACTGTACCTGATGATCGCTCGCCAGCAGAAGTACATTGGGTATCTGGATCGCGCGCTGGAGCGGATCAAGAACGGCACCTATGGGATCTGCAAGGTGACCGGCAAGGCGATCTCGAAAGAGCGCCTGGAGGCGGTCCCGCACACGGAGATCTCCATCGAGGCGAAACTGAAGCAAAAGAAGTAACGGCCTACCGGCAACGATGGCATTCGGGGCGGCCTCACGCCGAGGAGGTCGCCCTTTGGCTTTTCCGAGCAGCACGCTATGCGGGTATTCTGGGTCACAGCACTGATTATCCTGGTCGACCAGGTTACCAAGCTGGCGATCTATGCCTCGATGTATCGGGGGCAGTCGATCCCCGTGCTGGGCGACTGGCTGCGGCTGACCTACACGCTCAATCCGGGCATGGCCTTCGGGATCACGTTCGGGCCGCCCGGGCTGATCACCATGCTGGCCCTCGCGGCGACGTTGCTCATCCTGGTCTATATCATTCGCGTGCGCCGCGGCTACGCGCCGTACCGCTACAGCCTCGCCCTCATCCTCGGCGGGGCGCTCGGCAACATCATCGACCGCGTCTTCTACGGCAAGCTGTTCGGCTACGCGGAGCTGTTCCAGGGCCAGGTGGTCGACTTCATCCACGTCAACCTGTGGCGCGGCTACATCCCCGAGTCGATTCCGCTGCTGGGCGGCACCTATGCCGCGCTCTTTCCGATCTGGAACGTGGCGGACATGGCTATCGTGATCGGCGTCGTCGGCATTCTACTCTTCCAGCGACAATTCCACGCGGAGTGGCAAGAGCGCGAGCTGCAAGCGTCCGAGGCCGATACGTCCCATCTGGAGGATCCCGCTGACAGCGCCTCCGACGCCGACGCCGCCACCGAGCAGGCGAGCGATTCGACCCCGCCGATGGAGGTCAGCGTCGACCCGTCGTCGCTGGATGCGATGCGCTGGGCGGCAGACGAGGACGGAGATGCTTCGGTACCTCCTGTCCCTGATCCGCCGGAGGATCAATCAAACGAGGCGCGCCGGGACGGCTGACTAGAGCGCCTGCCTCAGACGCGCCCGGCGAGGTGGTTATAATCGTCGATGACGGCGCGCAGGAACGGCACCGGCGCCAGGTCCGACGAGACCCCCATTTTTTTCTCCAGAGCAGCTTTCATCTCCAGTCCGAGATCCCGGGTCGTGATCGAGCGCGACTGCGTTGTCAGCGTGTGCAACACCTCCTTGGCCGTCTCGACGTCCGGGTCCGTCAGACCCTCGGCTTCTGGAAACGTGGGCGTATGGTCGGACTCCAGGCGGGCGTAGAGCGTGTCGCCCAGGCGCGTCTGTTGGCGGCGCTTCATGACCGTCGTCCCGGCGGCGAGGTCGCCCAGGCGCTGGCCGTGCCGGGTGACGAGGATGCTGACGAGCGCGATGAGGCCGGTGGAGAGGCCGATGTCGATAGGGCGGAGGAGCCACCGGAGCAGGTAATTGCCCACGGTCGGCTGGTCGCCGTCGAGGCGGATGACCTTGAGGCGCAGCAGCCGTTTCCCGATGCTCTGCCCGTCGAAGAAGATCTCGCAGACGAGGAAGTAGAGCAGGTAGGGCACCGCCACGAGCGACATCGCGGCCAGCGAGTCGATCAGGCCCAGGGACGCGACGACGAGGACGGCCGCCACGAGATACGCGGCCAGCAGCAGGTAATCGATCAACGCAGCCACGACCCGGTCGCCGAGCCCGGCCACCTCAAACCGAATGCCGACGTTCTGCGGCGTCTGTATCTGGACGTGCTCCATGCGTGCTAAAAAGCCGATTCAGCTTTCGTATCTTCCAACGGCATCTGTCCAGCCGACGCCCGACCATGCGCGAAGTTACGTTCCTCAAGCAGAACGCAGAGAAGTGGAAGCAGTTCGAGCGGCTGCTGCGGGAGGAGCGCACTACGGACCCTGACGAGCTGGCCGATCTGTTCGTGCAGGTCACCGATGACCTGTCGTACGCGCAGACGTTCTACCCGGAGAGTAAGACGACGCGGTACCTGAACGAACTGGCTGCCGAGGCGCACGCCGCCGTCTATCGGAACCGCCGGGAGGATCAGGGGCGGCTGCGGCGCTTCTGGACGATCGACGTGCCCCGGGCCGTGCGGGAGGCGCATCGCGAGCTGGTCGTCGCTGCCGTCATCTTTGGGCTGGCGATCGCCCTGGGGGCGTTCTCGGCGGTGAACGACACCGGCTTCGCGCGGCTGATTCTGGGGGATGCCTACGTCAACATGACGCTCGAAAACATCGAGCAGGGCGATCCGATGGCCGTCTACAAGAAGGCCCGCGAGGTGGACATGGCCGTCGGCATCGCGCTCAACAACGTGCGGGTTGCGTTCCTGGCGTTCGCCGCGGGCGTGGTGGCAGCGGTCGGCACGGCCTTTATCTTATTCCAGAACGGCGTGATGCTGGGTGCCTTCCACACGCTGTTCTACCAACACGACCTGCTGGGCACGTCGCTGCTCGTCGTCTACATCCACGGCGCGCTGGAGATTTCCGCCATCATCATCGCGGGGGCGGCGGGGCTGACGATGGGGAAAGGGCTGCTCTTCCCCGGCACGTTCACGCGCCTGCACGCCTTTCGTCGCGGCGCCCGGCGCGGGGCGATCATCGTCATCGGCCTCGTGCCCGTCTTCCTTGCGGCAGCCCTGCTCGAAGGCTTCGTCACGCGGCACACGACGATGCCCGTGCCGCTCAGCCTCGCCATTATCCTCGGGTCGCTGGCCTTCGTCGGCTGGTATTTCGTATGGTATCCCCGGCACCTCGACGCACACCGCCCGTCCACTGATCGCAGCCCCCCAGCAGGGGCTCCTCGTCATGGCTGACGCACCTATCGAGTTTCTGAAAGCGCGGAGCGTGAGCGACGTCATCAACGCGACGTTCTCCTTCATCCGGCAAAACGCGCGCCCGCTGGGGAAGAGTCTGCTCTACATCGTCGGTCCGGCGGTGGCGGTGACCGCGGTCTTCACGGCGATGTTTCAGGCCCGCTTTTTCGGACTGGGGATGCTGACCGAGACGGATGAAGAAGCCATGCTCGACGCGCTGGGATCGATCAGCGGTCTGCTGGGCGGGACGCTCCTCTTCAGCATCTTGACCACGACGTTGACGCTCGTCGTCGTCCTCGGATACGTCCATCTGTACCGGCAGCGCGGCCCGGCGAACATCACGGTGGACGACGTCTGGGCCGTCACCCGGCAGCAGTTCTGGCGCATGCTGGGCCTCGGCGTCGTCGTCGCGCTGGTGGTGATGCTGCCCGTGGTGATCGTCATCATCCCGTGCCTCGGGGCGCTGGCTTATCTGGCCTGGGCTGTATGGGCCGGGTTCACCTTCGCTCTGGCGTTTCCCGTTCGGATGGAGGAACAGTCCGGCGTGATCGAGGCGCTCGCGCGCAGCCGGGCGCTGGTGAAAGGCTTCTTCTGGCCGACGGCGGGGGCGCTGTTTCTGGCCTATCTGATCTACTCGGTGCTGAGCAACGCCTTCGCCATGCCTGCGGTGATCGTGAGCTTCCTCTACGGCATGCACAGCCTGGACGGCGGGGGTGGCGGCGTGCTGTACCAGTTCATCATCCTGGCATCGACGGTGTTGCAGACGGTAGCGAGCACGGCCCTCTACTGCGTCCCGATCCTGACGATCGCCTTTCAGTACTTCAACCTGGTGGAGCAGCAGGAGCACGTCGGTCTCCGGGCGCGGATCGAGCAGGTGCATCCGGGGGACGGCGACGGGATGGAGTCGGGGTCGCAGCCCGGGGAGGCGTTGTCGTGAGCCAAAGGCGCGCGGGCTCGGTGGTGCTATGGGCGCTCCTGCTGATCGCCCTTCTGGCACCGGCGTCTGCTGCGGCCCAGGAGGCCAGGACGCCGCAGGTTCGGTATGACTCGTCCGCCGTCGCGGTGCGGACCGTCGACCCGGAACGCCTGGCCGACTACCGGCAAGACCCGGCCTTCGACTACGACGAGGCCCCCGATCCCGGCGATCCGTGGTGGGTGCGCCTCTGGCGGTGGCTCGTCCGGACGGTGCTGGAGCCCGTCTTCGGGGCGGTGCCCGGCGTGGTGTACCGCTGGGTGCTCTACGGCCTGCTCGCCGTGGCGCTGGTCTATGCGGTGACGCGGCTCCTGCGCCTCGATATGGGCGCATTATTTACGCGCCGCAGCACGCCCTCCGCCGTGTCGTTCGAGATGACGGAGGGGGAGCTGGAACGGATCGACTTCGACGAGCGCATTGCTGAGGCCGAGGCGCGAGGCGACCTGCGCGAGGCCGTGCGCTGGCACTATCTGCATGTCCTGCGCCACCTCGCGGCGGACGACCTCATCACCTGGGCCATCGACAAGACGAATCATGAATACGAGCGTGAACTGCCCGATGGCGCCCTTCGGCAGCGGTTTGCCGCGCTGACGCGTCAGTTCGAGACCGCATGGTATGGGGCCCAGCCCGTCACGTCGGAGCGGTATGCGCAGAGCCGGGCCGCGTACGAACAGTTCCTGCAGCGTCTGGCCCCAACGCCGACCGACGCCCGCGTGCATGCCGAACCTGCCGAGTAGCCGATGCGCATCCCGCCGCAGGACCGAAAATACGTGATCATACTGGTCGCCACGCTGCTGCTGGCCGTCGCAGCGGAGTGGATGGCGCCGGAGCCCATCGACTGGTCGTGGAGCCTGGAGCGCGACGACACGCGTCCGTACGGGGCGACCATCGCGTACGACGTGTTGCCCGACCTCTTCCCGGGGGCGACGGTGGATGCGCGAACCGTGCCGCCATACCTCGTCCTGCGCGATACGAGCGCGACCGACGTCAACTATCTCTTCTTGAGCCAGACCTTCGCGCCGGACGCCGTGGAGGCCCGGAAGCTACTCGCCTTCGCGGAGCGTGGAAATGCGCTCTTCATCAGTGCTGCTTCGGTGCGCGGGGCCCTGGCCGACTCGTTAGGTTTGACCGTCGGCGCCGCGGCTCCGATCGCCCTGCCGCAACCAGGTACGCCGGAACAGGATAGCCTGGGCATCACCTTCGTGAATCCAACGCTCCAGGCTGACAATGCGTGGACGTTTCCGCGCGGGGCGGCAGGGCGTCACTTCACCGCGTTCGACACGTCTCGGACGACAGTGCTCGGGGTAGACGAGGAGGGCCGGGCCAACTACGTGCGCATCGATGCCGGGGGCGGGCAGATCTTCGTCCACCTCGTCCC
>JAAAOL010000160.1 GCA_009908885.1 Bacteroidota bacterium
CTTCTGGATGCTCAAGCGCTCCATCGCCGACCGCAAGATCCAGGCGCTCGTCGCCGGGCGGGATGCCTTCCTGGGGCGTCATAGCGACTGAGCAGTTGCTGTTGACCATCCTCGCGTAGAGACATATCGCAGTAGTCTCGCGAGATTGATCGCCGGATGATTCCTCCGAAGCATAGACCAATTCTGCTCCAATCCGAGGGAAGCCGTTTCGGCCTCGATGCGTCGGGCGCCCGGACGGCGGCAGACACGAAGCGTCCACCATCATCGTTGTCTGAGCGAGCCTGCGAGCGAGTTTCGATGATGGTAGCGCAGGGGGCGCCGACGTCAGCCCGACGCATCGCCCGGCGTGATCTTTTTGGTTCGTTTTTGGATCGAGCCAAAAATGAACACCCCTTGCACGAAAGAAAGCACGAATATGTACCGCAGTTCGCCGTTTCTGGAGAAAGAGAAGTTCCTGCAGATTAACGCGCAATGTCACACCGAGGCGTCTCTACCGCCTTCCGATTCGACACCGCAATCCACCAACCTGCCCCCCGATCATGCTAGACCCGACCCGCATCGCTGAGCACAACGACGCCGCGCACGAGCATCACCGGCGCGACTACGAGCACCTCGGCCAGCACTTGCAGCGCCGGAAGGTCGACATCGAGCGCATCGTGGAGCAGGTGCAGGCCTTCGCCGTGGCCGTGCCGTCGTGGGCGCTGGGCACGGGCGGGACGCGCTTCGGGCGCTTTCCCGGCGGCGGCGAGCCGCGCGACATCTACGAAAAGATGGACGACATCGCCGTCATCCACCAACTCACGGGCGCGACGCCCCGCGTGTCGCTCCACATCCCGTGGGACGAGCCGGACGACCCCGCCGCCCTCCGCCAGCACGCGGACGACCTGCACCTGGGCTTCGACGCCGTCAACTCGAACACCTTTCAGGACCAGCCCGGCCAGGACCGCAGCTACAAGTTCGGCTCGCTCTGCCACACCGACGCCGAGGTGCGGCGGCAGGCGGTGGCGCACAACCTGCACGTGATGGAGGTCGGCAAGACCCTCGGCTCCGACAGCATCACCATCTGGCTGGCCGACGGCAGCAACTACCCGGGCCAGATGCACCTGCGCGCCAGCTACGAGCGCACGCTGGACGGGCTCCAGCAGATCTACGCGCAGCTTCCGGCGGACTGGCGCCTCTTCACCGAGCACAAGCCGTACGAGCCCGCCTTCTACGCGACCGTCGTGCAGGACTGGGGCTCGTCGCTCATGCTGGCGCAGGCCCTCGGCGCGCGGGCGCAGTGCCTCGTCGACCTGGGGCACCACCTGCCCAACACCAACATCGAGCTGGTCGTGGCGCGCCTGCTGACGGCGGGCAAGCTGGGCGGCTTCCACTTCAACGACTCGAAGTACGGCGACGACGACCTCACGGCGGGCTCCATCCAGCCGTATCAGCTGTTCCTGGTCTTCAACGAACTGGTCGACGCCGTGCAGGCCGACCTGGACGGCTTCGACCCGGCCTATATGATCGACCAGAGCCACAATCTGAAGGACCCCATCGAGGCGCTGCTGCAGACGGTGGAAAACCTGCAGCGGGCCTACGCGCAGGCGCTGCTGGTGGACCGCGAGGCGCTGGCGACCTACCAGGCGACGAACGACGTGCTGATGGCTGAGCGCACGCTCAAACGGGCCTATCAGACGGACGTGACGCCCATCCTGGCCGAAGCGCGCAAACGGGCCGACGGCGCCATCGACCCGGTCGAGGTCTTCCGCGCCGCTGGCTACCGGCAGGCCAAGGTAGACGAGCGGCAGGCCGGCGACTACGTCCCGCCGAGCAGCCTATAACACGTGATACGTGGTGCGTATTGCGTGATGGTGCTGTCCAGGTCCGCGACAGGCCTCCTTACGCATTACGGATCACGTCGAGCCAACCCCGAATTACCGAGCATTCCCGATGACGTACCGCCTCACGCTTCTCGCCATCCTCTGCGGTCTGTGGATCCTCTGCGCTGGGCCGGTGCCTGCGCAGGAGGCCCCGCCGCCCGTGACGAGCTATCTGGCCGATCCCGGGACAGGTGCGCGCAGCCACGCCATCGACCAGCAGCACATGGTGGTCGAGGTCCGCTTCGTGCCGGAGGAGCGGCTGGTGCGCGGCACGGTGACGCACATCTTCGAGCCGCTGCGGGCCGAGGTCGATTCCGTCTACCTGGACGGGCCCGGCATCCGCTACCAGTCGGTCCAGCTCAACGGGCAGGCCGTCGACTACCAGGCGTGGCCGGAGGGGATCAGCATCTACCCGGACGCGCCGCTGCGCTGGCAGCAGACGGACACGCTGACGATCAGCTACGAGGCGAATCCGCGGCACGGGCTCTACTTCGTCGGGTGGGACGACCCGGACGGGACGGCCCGCCGCCAGATCTGGACGCAGGGGCAGGGGCCGGGCCACCGCCACTGGGTGCCGTTCTACGACTACCCGAACGACCGCATGCTGACGGAGACCATCGTTACCTTCGACAGTGACTATGAGGTCGTCTCCAACGGCGAGCTGGTGGAGACGACGGAGCACGACGACGGCACGACGACGTGGCACTACCGCATGCTGGCTCCCCACGCGGGCTACCTGATGATGCTCGCCATCGGCCAGTACGACGTGCTGCCGATGACCTCGAAGGGCGGCACACGGATCCGCAACTACTTCTACCCCGATCAGCCGGAGCGCGCCGCGCCGACGTACCGCTACACGGACCGCATGATCGACGTGATGGAGCGGGAGACGGGCGTGGGCTATCCGTGGGGCCCGTATGCCAACGTGCCCGTGCACAACTTCCTGCACGGCGGGATGGAGAACACGACGGCCACCATCTTCAGCGACGCCTACTACGTGGACGAGCGCGCCTATCTGGACCGCAACTACATCACCGTCAACGCGCACGAGATCGCCCACCAGTGGTTCGGCGACCTCGTCACGATGGGGCGCAACGAGGCCATCTGGCTGCACGAGAGCTTCGCCACGCACTACGCCAAGGTGATCGAGCGGGCGCTGCTGGGCGAGCAGCATTACCAGTGGAACCAGAAGCGGGAGCGTGACCGGGCGCTGGCGGCCTCGGAGGACGGCGCCATCCCGATCCGCCACACGCGCGCCGGGAGCGGGCGGGTGTATTACAAAGGCTCCCTCGTGCTGGGCATGCTGAAAGACGTCGTCGGCAAGGACGAGTTCGACCGTGTGATCGAGCACTACCTGACGCAGCACGCCTACGGCCCCATCATCAGCAGCGATTTCTTCCAGGCCTTCGACGACGTGCTCGGGTGGAACCTGGACTGGTTCTTCGAGCAGTGGATCCTGCGCGGCGGCGAACCGCACTACCGGGTGGCGTACGAGGCCGTCGGGGCTGCCGACAGCGCCGCGACGGAAATCACCGTCGAGCAGATTCACGAGACCGGGCCGCTGGTCGGCACCTTCCGGATGCCCATCGCCGTGGAGGTGCACTACGCCGACGGGACGCACGCGCGGGAGCGAGCCTGGGTGGATGGCGCCTCGACGACGATCCGCGTGCCCAATCCTGAGGGCAAGACCCTCGACTTCGTCCTGTTCGATCCCGGTCATCGCGTGCTCAAGCGGCTGACCTTCGACCGCACGACTGATGAACTGGCCGCCCAGGCCCTGCGCGCGCCGCTCATGATCGACCGCTACGATGCCGTCGTGGCGCTGCGCCCGGTGCTGCTGGCCGAGAAGCGGGAGGCCCTCCACGCCGTGTTCGCCCAGGAGGCGTTTCCGATGATCCGCGCCGAGGTGGTGCAGCAACTGGCCGACGACGCCGAGAGCCAAACGCTGCTGGCGGCGGCGCTGGACGATCCGCACCATGCGGTACGCGGGTCGGCGCTCCGGAGCGTGCCGACCCTCACGGCCGATCTCGTCGGTGGCGTCGAGCAGGCGCTGACGGACTCGTCCTACCAGAATATGGCGACGGCGCTGCTGCGGGGAGCGCGCTATCGCCTCGACCAGAGTGACACAGCTGCGGTGGAGCGCTATCTGGGGCAGACGGAGGAGGTCGTCGGGCACGACCACAACGTGCGCATCGCGTGGCTGGCCGTGGCGGCGCAACTCGACCGCCCGGATGCCCTGGATCGGCTCGCGGAGCTGGCGAGTCCGTCGTACGGCTTCCGCACGCGCGTGGCGGCGTTCGAGGCGCTGGAGCAACTCGGCGCCGTGGACGAGCGCGTGGCGGGCTATCTGCTCGACGCGATGACCCACTTCAACCGGCGCCTGCGCGGCCCGGCGACGCAACTCTTCGACCGGATGCACGAGCAGGAGACCCTGCGCGGCGTGCTGGAGGCGGCCTACGAGGCTGGATCCTGGACCGAGCGCGAGGCGAGGATGCTGGAGCGTCGGTTCGGGCGCTAGATGTGCCGTTGTACTGCTTCAGCGTGTTGATGTCCGGATCCTGGTGTCGCCTGTCGTGGTGCGTGGTCCGTAGTGCGTGATGGGGAAGGGCCATCGCTCCATCAGCGCATGTTCACGCAACACGCAACACGAAGCTATACGGACATCGCCAAACGAAAACGGTACTATTCCCCCGCCAGCACGGAGGTGACGTGCTTCTCCAGCGCCGTGTAGCAGGCATCCTCCGGGCCTTCTCGCCAGACCATCACCAGCACCGGTCCCCGCGTCTGCAGAATCTGCACGCCGCCGCTGGTCCTGGCGGCATCGCGGGCCTGCTGGGCGAGGGCGTCGTCGGCGAACCGGAACGCGAAAACGCCCATCTCGTCGTCGGTCTGGTAGACGGCGATGAGGGTGGCTTCAGGATCAGCTTCGAGGGTGTCGCCGCGGAAGACGCCTCGGGCGACGGCCTGCACGAACGTCGAGTCGTCCGAGGCCATTGGGTTGGACGTCAGGTAGGGCGGGGCGCTGTCGTCCAGCGGGCGCGGGGCGCAGCCCTCCGGCAGGGCCGTCGAGTCCGGGATGAACGCCTCCAGCCCGTGCTCGGTGGCTTGGGCCGTTGCGGTCTGAGGGGGACCGGCGAGAAGCAGAAGGACGGCAAGGAAAAGCAGGCGGGACATGGGCGGTAGCGTCGGGTGAGCAGGCGGATATGACGATAGCAGCGGCGCATCGGTCGCTACGAGGGTGATGATAACCGTCTCGGGCATAAAATGCGGCCCAGCGGACCTGCGCGTGGTAGCGCGGGTCAGGCCGATGCCTCAGGCTGCTCGTGTCCGCAGTTCCAGCACACCGCGAACTGCGCCTCGACCGTCTCGCCGCAACTCGGACACGTCCACGGCGCATCGTCGGTCGCGCCATCCGGCAGGGTCGCTTCGTCGATGATCCGCGCGGCCTCCTGCGCCTGCGCGTCGTCGGCCACCCAGAGTTCGACCCACGCTTCGTTCCACGCCGACCCGCCGCCAGCGACGCTCGCCAGGTGCTCGCCTTTGATGATCGCCGCGATGCCGTGGTTGGCGAGGGCGTTCTTGGCCAGATGGACCATGCCGATGTCGGGGTGCGCGTAGACCTTCTGCATGACAGCGGGAGGGGTGGGGAGCGGGCGGTACGACGTCGGACCGAGCGAAGGCTTTGCAACCAAGAACGAAAAATACAGGCCCGACCGCAACGTCTCGCGTCATTCCTGCGCGTGGTGGTTATCGCCCGCGGCGTCGACGCAGAGCGGCGAGCGTCTGTTCGATACTCGCCACGGCGGTTCCTACACCATCTTCGCGCTGCAGCGTGTGGCCGAGCGTGGCCGCGCGGCGCCGCAGGGCTGGGTCGGTCGATGCGGCGTCGATGGCCGCCGCCAGCCGGTCCGGCGTCATCGTCTTCTGCGGAAGCGGTGGGGGACCCGCCCCGAGCGTGTGGACCCGCTGTCCCCAGAAGTGCTGGTCACCGAAGAACGGGCAGATCACACTGGGGCGGCCCGCGCGGAGGCCGGCCGCCGTCGTCCCGGCCCCGCCGTGATGCACGACGGCCGCACAGCGTGGAAACAGCCAGTCGTGCGGGGCCGCGTCGAGCACGTGCACCTCGGGCGGAACGGCGTCGGCCGTTAGCCCGCCCCAGCCCGTCGCCAGGAGGGTGCGGACGCCTGCGCGGCGCACGGCCTCCAGCACGATGGCAGTCGTCTCTTCGGGGTCGCGCCGGGCCATGCTTCCGAAGCCCACGTACACGGGCGGAGCGCCTGCGTCGAGGAAGGCGGCGAGGTCCGAGTCCGGCGTGTAGGGTGCGGCGGCCCCGTCGAGGTGCCAGGTGCCGGTGACGCGCACGTGACGGGGCCAGTCCGTCGGGCGCGGGACGAGGGTGGGGCTGAAGGCATAGAGCACGGGGAGCGTCAGGCCGGGCATGGTGGTGAGCGCGTCCCACCATCCGCGCGGGGGCAGATCGAGCGCCTCGGCCCGCCACGCGTTGATGATGCCGTGATAGGGCAGCATTCCGAGCCGGATGATCGCGTATGTCAGCCGGTTGAGGGGGCCGAGGTCGGGGAGTGCCGCGATCGGGATGGGGAACGCCCGCGTCGGCACAGCGAGGGGCGCGGGCATGGCGAGAAAGACGGGCATCCCGGTGGCCTCGGCGAGGTGCGGCCCGACGAGCGCCTTCGGGTGGTACACGACCGCGTCGGCGTCCCGGGCTATCTCGCCGCCTGCGTCGAGCATCCGGCGCGTCATGGCCTGGCCCTGCCGGACCATCCGGAGCAGATCGCGCGGGCGTCCGGCCAGCGCCCCCCGGGCCTCGGGCGATTCGGTCAGCGCGCGGAAGTCGACCCCGAGGGAGGTAAACGGCACGTCATGCTGCGCCGCGAGCGCCTCGGCGTCGGACGGGGCGGCGAGCGTGACGTCGTGGCCTGCCCGCTGCAGCCCGAGGGCGAGCGCGACGAAGGGCTGCACGTCTCCGCGCGAGCCGACGGTGAGCAGGGCAATAGTCATTGGAGGGCGGCGACGGCACGGTTGCAGATCAGCGATGGGGCATTCCGGGCTACGTCGCCGCGCTGGCAGAGGTGCAGAGAAGCACGGGCGCAGGCAGGACGAAGGCGCTCAGTACGGCGGCTCGGCCGGGCCGTCGTAGCCGCACATGCCCATGCGCGGCGAGTTGACGATGGGCATGGGCGGCCCGTAGGCGTCGTGCGGGTGGGCCTCCATGTGCTCGTCGCAGAAGGTGTTCCACGCGTTCTCTTCGTAGAGACATTCTGTGCAGAACCACGAGGCCTCCTCGCCGCATTCGATGCACTCCGCCTCTGGCGGCTCGTTGCGGGCCATCAGCGCGATGGGGTGCTCGGTGGTCGGGACGCCCTCGCGCACGTCGAAGGTCCGGAGCACGGTCTCCGACGAGGTGCCGAAATCATAGATGTGCGTCACCTCGGTGTCCGGCCCGAAGACCTGGTCGACGCGGCGCGACTTCGGGATCTCGTCAGCCCCCCAGCCGTCGAGGGAGAAGCGGCTCAGGTGGCCGCAGCATTCCAGCCAGATCCTCCGGAGGTAGTGGTCTACGTGCTTCAGCGTCGTAGACCCGCGCACCTCCAGGTCGATCCAGAAGTCTGCGCCCCACGCATCTTCAGCGCGCAGGTGCACCAGCGTCTCAGGCGTGCGGTCGGAGGCCTCGGCAGCGACCTGGGCGGCCTCACGCTCCGAGCAGGCCCGCAGGTGGCGAATCATGCCGCCCTTGGCGTAGGTGTTGTCGCAGTAGTAGCAGGTACCACGGGTTTGTTTTTTTCGAGCTGTCATCGGATCGGTAACGTGAGAGGAGGGATCGCGCGTTCGGCGCGAGCGCGACACGGTGAACAACGACGCAAGCGTCCGCATGATTCATCGGACGTGGCGGTGGACGACAGCGGGTCGAGGACACGTTGATATCCGATCAAAACCACGACCACGAGGCCGTCTCCGCCGGATTTCGGGCGGACCGGTGGACCATGTACAGTGGGCAATCCGTTTATGTCCTGCTATATTGATACGACCCGCGTATTCCGCGAGACGTACTTTCTTCACCAACGCGCCGAGGCGCACGATACCGTATGGCCAAGCAAGAACCGATCAAGCAGGAAGGCGTCGTCACCGATGCGCTTCCGAACGCCCAGTTCCGCGTCGAACTCGACAACGGGCACGAGATCCTGGGCATCCTGTCCGGCAAGATGCGGAAGTACTACATCAAGATTCTCCCCGGCGACCGCGTCGACGTCGAGATGTCGCCGTACGACCTCTCCAAGGGCCGCATCGTCTACCGCTACAAAGGATAGTTGCCACCGCGCTGGTAGGGCTGCGCAGGTCCCGAGAGCAGTCAGCGACTACGTGTCGGCAGCGCGCGAGCGGTCTGGCGGGCGCGTACCGTGCTGTCGGCATGCCTTTCGCGTCCGTCGATGCAGACTTTTACCACGCGCCGCAGCAGATCCGCCGCGCCACTCTATCTCCGGGGGCGCCTCTCCGTCCCGACAGTGGCCGTCAGCGAGTCCTAGTGCACCATCCAGCCATCTCTTGGTCAGTCCGTGCGTCGCTGGCGGCGCCGGCCGGCGTTCCCGGATCTCGCCGTAGCTACGGCTACGCCTCGAT
>JAAAOL010000502.1 GCA_009908885.1 Bacteroidota bacterium
CCGAGCTGACCGAGTCTGGACCCGTGAAGGGGACGTACTACGAACACGGGCAGTTTTACCGCGGATCGCGCACCAAGGTCACCAATGACGGCGAGCCGTTTGCTCGGTCCTTGACGAACGAGGACCCGGTGAAGACGCACGATGACGAGCGCAAGGAGCACATCAAACGCATCGCGCAGGTGCGGCAAGAGGAATTCCAGGCGCGCCACAAAGTGATGCACGGCCAGAGCAGTTCGCCGGGGCTGCAGGCCGGGTGGCGGTTCAAGCTGATGGATCACTACCGCAGCGACATCGACGAGAAGCAATACCTCGTCACGAGCGTCCAGCACGAAGGCGCGCAGCGTGGTCAGATTCCGGGGCTTGGGGCGCTGGAGGAGGTCGGCTATGGCAATAGTTTCTCGTGTATCCTCGAAGGCATCCAGTACCGTCCGCCCCGCGAGACGCCCAAGCCCAAGATTCCCGGCATCATGACGGCGAGCGTCGAGAGTGAGGACGGCTCGGACGACCCCCCCAACATCGACGAGGAGGGACGGTACCGCGTGCGGCTCCCGTTCGACCTGCGGGATCAGGGGGGCGGTCCCGATCCAGACATGGCCGATCTCGGCAAGGCCTCAGCGCCCCTCTCGATGGGGCAACCCTACACCGGCCCCGACTACGGCATGCATTTCCCGAACCGGGCCGGGACCAAGATGATCTTCGCCTGCATGGAGGGCGACCCCGATCAGCCCGTCGGCCTCTCCACGCTCCCGACGCCGTGGAACCATACGCCGGTCCCCAACAACAAGCTCATGATGCCCACCCAGAACGGGGTGGAACTCGACTTCGACGGGGACGGCGACAAGGAGTTTTCCTTCGGCAGCGCAGCCAGCTTTAGCACGACGGAAGGCGGGTGGCAGCCGGGCACGATGGGGGGAAAGCAGACGTTCGACGAGCGCAAAGCCGTCATCCGCACCCGGCGAGGCCATCAGCTCGTGATGGACGACAACGATGCCAGCGGCAATGTGGGCATCACGCTGCAGGTGGGCAAGTCGGACAGCGAGGGCGGGTTTGGTCTGACCCAGAACTGGTTCTGGAACAGCCGCGTCGACATGGGCGGCTACAAGAAGAAAACCAGCCTGGAGCAGGTCCTGGATACCGCCTCCTTCGCGGGCGAGTGGTTGGGTGTGCTGGCCTCCTCTTTCGGCGACGTGCCCGGCCTCGCGGGAGCCGTGGCCGGGGCCATGGGGACGCAGGCCGTCACGGGCGACTACCTGGCGGATTCGCTGGGGGACACCAACCCGGTGGGCGTGGCCATCAACACCGACCGCTCCGTCGACATTCAGGGGCAGGACGGGGTCAACATCGTCTCTCCCAACATCCTCGGCGTGCTCGGGGGCGGCATGATTCCGGGCCTCAACTCGCAGGGCGCGCACCGGCTCCTCTGGGCCTTCACCAACTTCCTCATCAACACGGTCTATAACGGCGTCGTCAAGGCGGGGGCGCAGAAGTACCGCAAGTACCAGAAATACAAGGCCGATCCCGAGAATGCGGCCTCGCACTGGTACTGGCAGTACCGGATGGACCAGAAAGCCGAATTCGCCAAAGACCTCATCAACAGCATTATTCAACGACCGGGCATCAACCTGAAGTCGGCCGGGGAGATCAAAGGATTTGCGTGGGACGACGTCAACTGGGCAGCCGGGCTCGGATCGGTCAACCTGAACGCGGGCGACGAGATCAACTTTAACGCCGACGGCGACATGAACGTCGAGGCCGGGCAGGGGATCTCCATCCACACGGCGGGCTTGAAGAAGACGAAGCTCACGGCCAGCATCGCGGAGAACATCAAGACGTTCTTCGGCAAGGCGCTCCCGGCGCCGCTCCAGGCCATCGGCGGACGGTTAGAGGTAGAGTCCGAGGATCCTGCTGGCGTGGAAAAGCGGATGGACAACTTCCCGATCTCCATCCACAACGAATATGGCAACGTGCAGGCGTTCACCGACTGGAAGCACATCTTGCTGCGTGCTGCCAAGGGCCGCGTCCAGCTCGCCGCCATGACGAATGCCGTCGAGGTCCTCTCGGGCGATCAACTGTACATGGCGACTGGGGCGATGGGCAAGGTGAAGGACGAAGACGCGGACACCGGCGAGGCCGAGTGGAAGTCCTGGCAGATTGACAAGGACAAGCTGACGACCGAGATCATCGCCAGCCATGAGGAAGAGAGCATCACGATGGATGCGGGGAATGAAATCCATCTCAGTGTCGGCGAGATGCAATCCAGTCCTCGTGAGACGATGAAGTGGGCTGACACAGAATCCACCTTTATCGTGGCGGAACCTATTCTTTACGGCTTCAACAAAAAGATGGTTGTCTTCAATGTCGGTGACGATCCGAAAGACATGAAGAGCAGGGTTATCATCACCCCGGACGAGGTAAATGTGGCTGTCGGTTCGAAGAGCGTGTTCACTATAGATAGCAGCGGTAAGGTGGTGATCTCGGGGCAGAATGTGGAAATCAACGCCCAGTCCTCGTTCAAGGTGAATGCCTCCACGATCGAGATGAATGCCTCCGCGACAGCGACGTACGCCGGCAGCATGATCAATCACAAGGCGGGCATGATCAAGCAAGGTAAGGGCGCCGGGAAACCCGCGAAGCCCGCGAAGCCGCCCAAGGATCCCAAGGTGAAGCAAGCGAAAAAACCGAAGAGCAAGAAGAACCCGGCGGGTGGCGGTGGCGGCGGCATATAATAGAGCTTTGCCCAGTCGCCTCGCACCTCGTCACCGAACCAGACATGCACCATGCCTTTCCCAGCCGCCACGCTCACCCATACGCCGATGCACGGTCCGCCCATCGTGGGCAAGCCGTCCGTCACGGTCATGATCGACAACCTCTTCTGCTGGCAGATGACCGACCAGCACACCTGCCCGATGGTCAACGCGCCACCGCCCGCCGGGCCGGGTACGCCGCACGGCCCGGGCATCACGCAGCCGCCGTGCTCGATGGTGGTGCTCGTGGACAACCTGCCCCAGGCCCGCGTGACGGATAAGATTCTGGAGCCCGGTGCGGTGCAGCCGCCGATGACCATGGACCCCATCATGCGTGGTTCCATCACGGTGATGTCGGACTGAGCCCGTTTATGCCTGAACGCCCCCACCTTCCCATACTCCGTGTCGACGCAGCCAGCGGAGCGACTTCGCTGGACGTGGTCGATCTGTGGTTGCCCGGTCGGCTGCCGCTCGTGCTGGCCCGCCAGTATCGGAGCGACGGCGGCGACGGGCCGTTCGGGCACGGGTGGCACTTTGGGCTGGACGTGGCGTTGCGCGTCGAGTCGGACCGCTGGGTGGTGCGCGAAGGATCGGGGCGCGAGCACGCGTTTACGCCCATCGGCACGGGAACGCAGGCCGTTCACGGCGAGAGTCGCCTCGTCCTCCAACATCACCCGGACGCGTACGTCGCCTACTTTTCGCCGCTCGCGCAGCAGGTCTTTCCGAAGAAGAACGCCTCGCGCGGCACCATCCCGGTCGACCACATCATCGACCCGAACGGCAACCGCATCCAGTTCCGGTACGAAGGCGGGCACCTGGCCGCCATCATCGACAGCGAAGAGCGCCGTATCGTGTTGGGGCGGCGGGGAGGGCGCGTCGTCACCCTGCAGGTAAACGATGCCACGGGGAGCGAAACCGTGCTGCTGCGCCGCTTTCGCTACGACGCGCAGGGTGACCTCGTCGCCGAGGGAGACGCGCAGGGGCGCGAGGCGCGCTATACCTATCAGCAGCACCACATGGTGGCGTACACGAATCGCCTCGGCGGCACGCAGTACGCGCAGTACGAGGCCAGCGGACGCTGCCTGGCGCTCTGGAACGAGGACGGCTCGCAGGTGCGCAAGCTGGACCTGGACGACCACCGGCAGAACACGCACGTGCTGAACGGGATGGGCTACCAGACGCTCTACCAGCACGTCATGCATCAACTGGTGCTCCAGCAGGTGGATGCGTTCGGGGACGAACAGAACTATTACTACGACGACTTCCAGCAGCTGCGGGGCTATTCCACGCCCGACGGCGACACGGCGACGTTCCAGGGCCTCGACGTCAACGATGGCACGCTGACCCAGATCGACGGGGAGAGTCGGCTGGCCGCCTTCACGTTCGAAGAGGACGGGCTCGCCCGGCAGGTGGCGGATAGCAAGCAGCACACGTATCGGTATCAGGTGGACGACCAGCACACCCTGACCCGGCTGACGGTGCCGCAGGGCGGAAGTTGGGCGTTCGACCGGGACCGCCACGGGCGGGTGGTCCAGATCGGGAGTCCGGAAGGGCGCCGCCTCAACCTGCGTTGGGACGCCCGCGAACGGGAGCTGGTGGTCAGCGACGACGGCGGGCTGCTTCAACGAAGCCAGTTCGACCTGCTCGGACGCGTCGTCCGCCGCACCGATGCCAGCGGGCGAGCGGTGCAGGCCACCTATCGCCCGACGGGGCACCTGGAGGCCGTCCACGTCGGCGACCAGTACGCCGTCCAGTTCGATTACAACGCCGAAGGGCTACTCACCCGGGTCGCCACCCGCGGGGGAGGCACGACGTCCTATCAGTACGACTCCTACGGGCGCGTGGTGCGATGGCAGCCCGCGGACGATCCCCAGTGGCAATTCCGGTACGACCGGGAGGGACGCATCGCCGCGGCACGGAGCCAGCAGGGGCAGACGGCGCAGATCGAATACGACTGGCAGGGGCGCGTCAAGCAGGTGACGCTCGACGGACAGAACGAATTATCCTACACGTATGCGCAAGGGCCTCGTATCACCGTCCAGCAGAATGGCACCCGCTACGGGCAGACCTATACGCCGCTGATGGATCCTGCGGAGTACGTCGACGCCGAAGGCGAGACGACCCTACAGGTGGAGTACGGGCTGACGGGCGAGGTCGTAGACGCGATCTCTGAGCGTGGCGCCTTTTCGTTCACCTACGATGCGCAGCAGCGCGTGTCGGAACTGGTGTGCGATGGCACGCCGCTCTCGTGCACGTATGATCGCGACGGGCGGCTGCTCGACGTGCAGGACGAGCAGGGCCGCCGCGTCGAGTTGCGCTACGACCGCCGCGGACGCCTCGACGCCGTGCAGGGCGACGTACAGTCGGACTACCGGCTGCGCTACGACGAGGCAGGGCGGTTACAGGAGCTCCGGACGCCGTCCGGCGTGCGCTTTCAGTACGCCTATGATGTGCTCGACCGGCTGGTCGCCCGCCGCGTGGTCGATGTGGCAGGGGAGACCTTGAGCGACCACCACTTCGACGATGGTGGCGCGCCGGTCGCCGATGCGTTCGATCTGCAGGAAGACGGCGCTGCCGACGAGGCCGGAAAGGCCCGCGCCGTGCTGCTGCAGGGCCGTCACGGGCTGGTGCTGATGGTCCACCTCGGTCCGGCGCACCTGCCGGTGTGGGTGCAGGGCGACGTTCTGGATCGCGGCGCGCCGGTGCCGCTGTCCGTGCAGATTGCCCGGGCGTGCGTGCAGGGGCCCGAAACGCTCCTGCGAACGTCGATGCCCGAGGGCCGAGCGCTCCTGGACGCCTGGACGGCGGTGCTGGACGGACGCCTGCAGCGCGGCCTGACCCAGATCCCCGACAGCCGCGACCTGGGCTGCGACTGGCCCGTGCTCGACGCCTTTTTCCTGGACCGCGCAGCTTACGACTACCACTTCCCGCGGCGCGTGCCGGGCGAGCTGCCGCGGCACCACGAGGACCGAGGCCGCTCCGCCGATCTCGTCGTCACCGGCACACACATGACGGATTACCTGCGTCCGCCGGCCTGGGACACCCACGCGGTGGGGCCGCATCTGCAGGGGCAGGCCGACCGGTTCCGTCGCGGCGGCGTGCAGCCCGAGGACGTACCGCTCTTCTTCGAGGAGGTGAGTTAACATGGAGACGCCGGACACCGCACAGACCATCTTCGAGCCCGGGGCCGACCTCCGCGGCGCCGACCTGCGCGGGCAGACGCTCGACGAGGTGGACCTGACCGGCGCGGACCTCCGCGGCGCCGACCTGCGCGGGGCCCGTCTCAGCGGCGTGATGCTCGCCGATGCGACGCTGGATGGCGCCAACCTCCGCGAGGCGCAGCTTTCCGGCGTGCTGGTGGCCGGGGCGTCCCTGGTGAAGGTGAACTTTGCCGGAGCCCGGCTGGAGCGGACGTATTTCGAGCGGGCGACCCTGCACCGGGCCGTGTTCGACGAGGCGCGCCTGCAAGAATGCCTGTTCCTCCGGGCGGACGTGCGCGGTAGCTCGTGGCGCGGCAGCCAGGGCGTGCAGAACGCCTTTCCGTTCGCCCAACTCGCGGGCAGCGACTTCAGCGGCGCCGTCCTGCGCGAGAGCGTCCTGACCAATGCCAACCTCGTCAAGGCGCAGATGCAAGGGGCCGACTTCCAGCGCTCCATCTTTTCGGAAGCCGTGCTCGCGGAGGCCAACTGCACCGGGACCATCTTCTCGATGACCGTCTGGGAACGCGCGACCGCCCCCGGCGCCGTCTTCGAAGGGGCTACGCTCGTGGCCATGCAGGCTCGCCTCGCTGATTTTTCCATGTCCAAATTCACGGGGTGCAAGCTGGCCGGGGCCGTCTTCGAGCGGGCCGCGCTGACGCAGGCCGTCTTCTACAACGTCATGGGGGAGAACGTGCAGATGAACGACGCCGATCTGCGGCAGGCCAAGATGCACTCGTGCGATTTCTCGTTCGGCAACTTTCAGGGAAGCGACCTCACCGGAGCCCAGGCAGGCAAAAGTGAGTTTTACGCCGCCGACTTCGTCCGCTCTCAGTACCAGGGTTTTCAGACGAAACAGTGTGAGATGGATCACATCCGCACGCCGCAGACCGTACGCCCGAAGTTCGGTCCCGGGATGACTCCGCCGGACGTAAAACCGATCCCACTCTATCGCACGTATGCCACGCCCGAAGAGCGGCAGGGCTATCTCGATACGCTGCTCGGTAGCGAGTCCTCTGCCGCTTCATCCACCCCTTCGCGCTGACGCCGCCCGATGGTCTTCGACAACGACACGCCGTACGAATGTGGCTTTACCTTCGGCCCCGGGCCGGAGCATGTGCCGTGCGTGGGCATCATCGTGAAGGCCACCTTTACCATCCCGACGCAGCGCGACGCCACGGCGACGCTGGCCGACGAGCAGCAGCCGCTGTTCGAGGCTGACGAATACTACAAGGGCGACGTCACCGGCAGCGTCCTGTTCGAGACCGACTACGTCGCCTACAAGCCGCGCGCCGACGTGGTGCTGGTGGGCCATGCCTATCCGCGCGGCAGCCAGGCCCGCGTGGTGGACGTGATGCTGCGGGTGGGGCGGCTCCGCAAGGTGATCCGCGTCTTCGGCGACCGCGAGTGGCTCTTCCCGAGCCGCATGGTCATGGTGCCGGTCATCAGCGACCCGGAACCGTTCGAGAAGATGCCGCTGATCTACGAGCGCGCCTTCGGCGGGTTCGACCGGAAGGCGGGCAAGTGGTGTGCCCAGAACTTCATCGGGCGCGGCTTCCTGGGGAAGAAGACCAAGGAGTCCGTCGACGGGACCAAGCTGCCCAACCTGGAGGATCCGCAGAACCTGATAACGTCCTGGAACGACGAGCCGGCCCCCGTCGGCTTTGGCTACTACCATCGCAACTGGCAGCCCCGGTTTCGCTACGGCGGGACCGAGCAGGGGCTCGACGCGCTCGACCTGTTCGGCAACCTGTCCGACTTCCAACTGGCTTTCAACAATGCCGCCCATCCCGATCTGCAGCTTCCCGGCTATCTCCAGGGGGACGAGGAGGTCGAGCTGGCGCATCTAACGCCCGACGGCGCGCGCCGCTTTCGGCTGCCGGGCCCGTCCATCGACGTCGCGGTGCACGCCGCGCCGCCGTCCGCGTCGGCCTCGGACGAACCCTCCGAAGCATCTTCCGCCTCCGGGGAAGAAACGGCCGCGCCGGACCCCGATGCGGTGCCGCTGGAGACCACCCCGATTGACATGCACCTCGATACGTTGCTTCTTGTACCAGACGAGGAGCACGTATGCCTCGTGTGGCGTGGGACTTATCCGCTCCCCGACGTCGACACGCTGGACGATCTGGAGCAGGCGACCGAGCGGATTCGTACCATATCCGTGCGCCCCTCTGACGCCTGACACCGCTGATTGCCTCTTTCATCTTAGCCACCTTCCGCCATGGAAAATTCGCCCGAACGCAGAGTCGGCATGTTTATCTCCTCCACGCCCGACGAGACGGAGATGCACGTGCAGCCCGAGGATAGCTCCCCGACCGAGCTGTCGTCGATGCCCCTGCGCATGCTCTACGCGAGCAACCTGGCGCCGCACCGGTCCGACGAGGACCCGATGCTGTACCGCGTCGACAAGAACGGGTTTGCGGGCTTCATGCAGGAGTTGGGCCCACGCCTCGTGTTGGACGTGCCCAACCGGATGGACACGAGCGGGAAGAGCCTGGAGGTGCGGCTGCGCTTCGAACAAATACGCGACTTCGAGCCGGGACGTCTC
>JAAAOL010000554.1 GCA_009908885.1 Bacteroidota bacterium
AGCATCCGCTCGTGGACCGCGCGCTCCGGCAGATGCTGCCGCAGACTGCGCCCGACGCCGCGTGAGGCTGGCGCCAGCGTTTCCATTCGCCCATCTGCGCACCGACCATTCCTGTGATCCCATGCCTGTCGCCGTCCAGATGACGTCGTACGGACCGCCCGCCGTCCTCACCGTGCAGGACGTATCCCTGCCGCCACTCGGTGCGACCGACGTGCGGTTTCGGGTGGAGGCGGCCCCTGTCAACCGCGCCGACCTCGAAATCCGCTCGGGCACCTGGCCCGTCCACCGCGACGATCCGTTCCCGTACACGCCCGGCCTCGAAGCCGTCGGCGTCGTCACAGAAACGGGCGATGCCGTCGAGGCTGTCGATAGGGGCGACCGGGTCATCACCATGATGCAGGGCCTGGGCGGAGTGCACGCGACGTACCCCGGCGGCTACCAGTCGCACGTCACGGTTCCGGCAGATCATGTCGCCGTCCTGCCAGGCGCGGTCGATCCGCGAGCCATCGCGTCGCTCGGGCTGGCGGCGGTGACGGCGCATCAAGCTCTCGACCGTCTCGCCCTCGCTGCCGCCGACCGGGTGCTGATTCACGGCGCGACGGGCGGCGTCGGCGGTGCGGCCCTGCGGCTCGCCCGGGCGCTCGGCCTGACGCCCATCGCCAGCACCACGCGTGCCGACAACGAGGAGGTGCTGCGGGACCTCGGCGCCGACCGCGTCGCCGTGCTGGAGGACGTCGAGGACGACCTGCCCCCCGTCGACGGCGTCCTCGATCCCGTCGGGCAGGCGGTGTTTACGCCCAGCATCGCGGCCCTGGACGACGGCGGGCGCTACTGCCTGGTGGGCGCGGCCTCGGGCGCGGACCTCGCCCTCTCGGCCTGGGACCTGATGCGCGGGGTCGTGCTCACGGGCTACTCGACCGAGACGCTGGACGGCTCGGCCCTCCGCAGCACCATGCGACGCCTCGTCGCGTTGCTCCAGTCGGGCGCGCTGACGCCGCCGCCGTACGAGACGCTTCCGCTGGCCGAGGCGGCGACGGCCCACCGCCAGATGGAGGCGCGGGCGCACCGGGGCCGCCTGCTCTTGGTGCCGTGATGGTGCCGCGATGCCTGCCCGCGCGCTCCGGCAGATGACACCGATCCGGCCCGCACGGCCCGCCGCGACTTACGACGGGCGCTTCTGAGCGACGTAGAAGACGTATCCGTACTCCTCGGCGTGGGCCCGGTACAGGTCGATCTCAGCCTGGGTGGCCGCGATGACGTCTAGCAGTTCAGGCGCATGGGCGTGTTCGTCCCGGAGTCGGCTCAGGCGCGCCTCGACCGGTCGGTAGTAGCCGTCCCACCACGACGCCTCGGGCAGCACGAAGTCGCCGAGGAGATCGAAGCCCGCGTCGCGCACCAGCGCCCGGTTCGCGGCGACCGTCTGCATGGCCGGGTACTCAGCGGCCCAGAACGCGCGGGCCGCGTCGGAGGGCTCCTCCGTCAACCAGGTGAGCTCGGTGAAGGCAAGAACGCCCTCCGCGTGCAGGAGGGGATGAATCACCGCCAGCGCCGCCGCAAGGCCCAGAAGGTAGAGCGATCCCTCTGCCCAGATCATGTCGAACGGCTCCGCAGCCGCGGGCCCGAGCGCGTCGGGCACATCGTGCAGATCGGCTTCGAGGGGACGCACGTCAGCGCGAGGGTGCCCGCGCTGGATCTGCGCGGCCAGGCGATCCAGGTACGGCCGGTGGTTGTCGACGGCCACGATCTCGCCGTCGAGGAGCGCCGCCAGCACGAGCGTCTGTCGTCCGGTGCCGCAGCCCAGGTCGAGCACGCGCGGTGCCGTGGGCAGCCGCTCCGCCACGAGCCGCAGCGCTCGCCGCGTGGAGGCCTCGTCGCCTGGAGCCTGTTGGGGAAGCCCCGCATGGATCTCGAAGAATAGCGCGCGCTGGGCGTCCGTCATAGGAACGTGCTTTTTCACTCGTTGGAATCGGTGGAAGCCCTCTGATCAGAACGCCGCCCGCACCACGCCGCCATCCACGCGGAGCGCCGCGCCGTTGGTGGCCGAGGCGAGGGCGCTGCACACGTAGGCGATCAGGTGCGCCACCTCCTCCGGCTCGGCGAAGCGCTGGAGGAGCGACGACGGGCGCGCCTCCGTGAAGAACAGCGTTTCCATCTCCTCCGGCGTGAGCCCTTCCTGCTCGGCTCGCTCGGCGACGAACGTGCTCACGCCTTCCGAGGCCGTCGGTCCCGGCAGGACGCTGTTGACCGTCACGTCGCCCGCGCCTTTCGTGGTCTCCGCGATGCCACGCGCCAGGCCGACCTGGGCCGTCTTGGTGACGCCATACTGGATCATCTCTTCGGGGATCTGCACACCCGACTCGCTGGAGACGAACACGACGCGACCCCAGCCGCGATCCTTCATGCCGGGCAGGTAGTAGCGCGTGAGGCGCACGCCGCTCATCACGTTCACCTGCCAGTGGCGCATCCAGCTGGCATCGTCGATCTCGGCGAAGGGCGCGGGCTCGAAGATCCCGACGTTGTTGACCAGGATGTCGACCTCGGGGAGCGCGTCGGTGACGGTCTTCGCGCCGTCGGCGGTGCCCAGGTCGGCCGCGATCCCGCGCACGTCGGCGTCCGGCACGGCGTCGTCGAGGCGTCGCACCGCGTCCTCCACGCGCTCCGGCGTGCGCCCGTTGAGGACGACGGCGGCGCCTTCTTCGGCGAGTCGTTTGGCCGTCGCCCAGCCGATGCCTGCGGTCGAGCCGGAGATGAAGGCGGTCTTGTCGGCGATCTGGAGGTCCATGAGACGGTGGGAGTGTGTGAACGGTGTCTGCGTGAATGGTGCGTCGAACGGGGTCGTCCGAAGAGAAACGGCCCCGTGCTCCAGCCCTCGGAAACGCCAGCCCGGAAGACATGTCCCGCAGGACGTTCCTACAGGTGGTCCGACATCCACTGCGCAAGCGCGGCTACGGTTTCCTCCGAACCCGTCCAGGTAGGCGGCGCCCCGGTAGGCGTCGGGACGTGGGACGTCGATCCGGTTGTTCTCGAAGGCAGGCTGATGTTCCTCGTAGAGGTCGCGTGCGCGCGAGCTGAGCAGGTAGTCGCTCGTCCCGTCTGCGTCCTCCGCCCACCGGGCCGTCTGTGCCAGGAAGACGAACAGGTCCGCCCAGTAGCGCCAGGCGGGAGCGGCGCTGTTCTCAAACCCCAGAAGTGGGGCCCACGGTCGCACAGCGGCAACGTAGCGGGCGGACCGGTGTCCAGTCTCTCGGATGAACCCCGCGCGGGCCACGTCGCTGAGTGCCCCGCCGACGGTGGCGCGGGAGTATGCGGTCGCGTCGGCCGTTTCCTGCACGCTCGCCGCACGCTCGTCGATGCCGAGCAGGTACGCCAGGACGTCGGCCTTCGCGCTCACCCCAAACCCGGCTCGCAGCCGTAGTACGAGCGCCGGAGATGAACGGAGCCGAGGGTGATCGGCCCCTTTTCCGGGCCGACCGGGTGCGTCCTGCTTCGTTTCTGCTTCCGGTTCGTCGGTAGCGTAGCGCCGCCAACGCTTGTCGCCAGCAGCCACGGCCCTGCGGGCAAAGCCGCCGAGGCGCGTCTTCGTCGCCGGAGGGAAGCGCTTCAGGAGCGTTTTGGTGCGCTGAACGCTGAGCAGTGTGGACCCCGCCTCCGCCCACCAGTAGGCGAAGTCGCCGAGGCGCCGCTCGACGGGCTCAAAGTAGAGTGCGCTGAGGAGTAGTGCTTCGGGGTCGACGATGGCCTGCGCCTCCGCTGCTGCGTCGTGCAGGGCGCTCGCGCCGAGGCGCGCCCACTGGCGCCAGGCCGCATCGACGCTGGCCTCGCGCGCGCACTCGCTGATTCTACGTACTCTGGCGTCGGACATAGCGCACTACCTCGCGGGTCATGGATGCAAATTCGGGCGCGGCGTCCTGGGCGCGCACCCAGCTGGCCGCCTCTTCCAACTCGGCCTCGGTGGGACGCAGCGCCACGAGATCCTGGACGTGCACGCTCTCCGGTCCCTGGTCGACGGCTGCGAAGAGCTTCAGAGCGAGGAGCGTGCGGCGGCCGGCCAGTCCCACGCGGAGCCCTCCGTAGGTCCGCCACGTCAGATCCTCCTTCAGGCGCGGCGGCAGGCTGAGCTCCCACTGCGCCCCGATGACTGCGTTCAGCCAGTCGGCTGGCAGGTCGAAATCACGCGCTACGGTTGCGGCGGCGTCCAGCGCTTTCGATCCAAGCGCAGCCCGATTTGTTAGATTATCTTTTCATTTTCGATAGATAATCTAACATCTTCGTATCGCTTCCACAACGTACGCCGACGCAGATCCATGAAATCGTTACGCTGCGATGCTGGCCGTCCATCGGTAGTAGTCCCGTCAGCGGCGTCGAGGCACCGGGCGCTCCTCCAGCCGATGCCCGCGGTCGAGCCGGAGATGAGGGCGGTCTTGTCGGCGATCTGGAGATCCATCAGGGTTCGGTTTGCTTATGTGGTGAAGGCGTTCAGTCTCGCAGCCTACGAACGCTGTCTCGACGATTACAGGTACGGGTTCCAGGCGACCTCCCAGTAGAAGCCGTCCGGGTCGGCGAAGTATCCCGAGTAGCCGCCCCAGAATACGTCCTGCCCGGGCTTGATGAGGTCCGCGCCGGCGGCCACGGCCTCGTCGAGTGCGGCATCGACGGCGTCCGGCGAGTCTACGTTATGCGACAGGGTGAATCCCCGAAATCCCGTCCCCGCGGGTGGAATCCCGACGTCGTCCGCCAGCGCCTCGCGGGCGTAGAGCCCGAGGAGCACGCCGTCGAGCTCGAAGAGGACGAGGGTCTCCGTGCTCATCTCGCTGCGCGGCCAGCCGAGGCCGGTCTCGTAGAACGCAGCGGATCGGTTCAGGTCCTCGACGCCGAGGGTGATGAAGGTGACGTGGGGGTTCATAACGGGGCGTTGATCTGGGTCGCAGGTCGAGGGTCGAAGGTCGAGGGTCGAAGGTCGAGGGTCGAAGGTCGAGGGTCGCAGGTCGAGGGTCGAAGGTCGATGGGCGAGGTCCGGGGCAATGGCTCGCAGGCTCTCGATGACGCGCTGGCCGGCCGCGCCGTTGATGTGCTCCAGCATCTCGCGGCCGCGCTCGTGGCTCGTGGGGATGTCCTCTGTCTCTGTTAATCTAGCGATTGTATTGAACACGCTGCTCCCGCTCATCCGGTCCGATGACCTGGCGTCGAAGGGCCAGCCCGAGCAGCCAGCCGCCCACGAGGAGGTCGACCACGCCGCAGAATGGCGGCCACCACGCGGGCATCGCCGCGTTGTGGAGCAGGGCGTCATGGGCGAGGTCGAACAGGCCGTGCGCGATGAGGCCCGCCGCGATCAGCAGCGCCCCGCCACGGACGGACTGCCAGCGCACCCCGACGACGGCCACGCCGATAAAGGCCAGCGCGATCCCGCCCTCCACGAGCAGCGCCAGCGGGTCGCCCGCCATCGCCGCGAAGAGCACGTAGACGAGGGCGATGACGACCAGGACCGTGGCGTAGAACGGCAGCGCCCGCCCTTGCCGGGTGGCGTAACCGAGACCGACGATGACGACCGCTGCGAGCACTCCAGCGAGATAGGCCATGACGGATCAGCAGGGCTCGTTGGCAGGATCGCGCGCCGACAAGATGGGCGCTGACCCCGACGATGTCCAGGTACAATTTCGGCGGAGGGGCACCGTACACCTGCCGCGTGCTGCTATCGGTCTGGCGTCGCGGTTTGTACCGGCTCCCCGGCCCTGAAAATCCGCGACCGCTGTGTTTTCAGCCGAAACGGTTCCAGTCGGTCGAGCAGGGCGTCGTGCGTTTCACTGGCGGCCCATGCCCGCAGTTGGTCGAGCGACGCGAAGGTCAGCAGCAGGTGGCACTCGTCCGACGCATCGACCGGGCGGAGTCGGCGCAGGGACTGAAAGCCGTCGACGTCCTGCAGCGCTGCCGCGACCGCACGCAGCCAGTCGTCGAAGTATTGTTGCCCCTCCGGCGTGAGAAAGTGCTGAACGTGAACGACGATCATTGGGGAAAGCGTCAAGTAAATACCGTTTTCGCTTGGCGATGTCCGTATAGCTACGTGTTGCGTGCAAAAGCGTTGATGGAGTCGATGGCTCGTGCCTGTCCTACCAACTCCGGGTAATGAGTTGGTGTATGGAGGGTTGAAAGGTAGAAGGGGTGGAGGAGCGTCACGTCCGTACGTCCACACCTCCACACGTCCAACCCCAAATCCGGCCTCGCGGGGCTACGCCATACCACCATGGTTCAGCCGGGTTTGGTATCACGGACCACGCACCATGCACCACGACGGGCAGATCAGGAGTCGGACATCCCCGTTATGAATCCGTATCACGGAGTCTATTGGATAGGCAATCGTACGGCCAGATGCACGTCGACCAGGCCCGGAAGCCGAGCGAACGCCGACTGTCCTTACGGGATCGCCGAAAACTGTCTCTACTATTCCCCGCTCGCCGGAGCTACCCTGCATCACACCGAACCGAGCCTCTGACGACAACATCAACACGCGTCACCATGCGCCATCGTGTTATGCGCCACCGTCCTGCCGCCCTTTTTCTCGCTACCGCGCTGCTGCTCCTCGCGGGGTGTGCCACGACGCAGGCACCCGCGCCGGTGGAGCGCGTCCCGAACGACGCCCCGCGCCAGTTCGCCGTCGCCAGCGCGACGACCGTCTCCGGCCTCTCCGACGACCTGCCTGCCGACCGCTGCCCGCCGTCGCTCATCGACCCGCGCGATGGCACCGAGCTCCGCCTGGTCCGTTCTGCGATGGGCAAGGGCGACTACGCCGTGCCCGACGGGACATACGGCATCGGCCCCGAGGAGCTGCTGCGCATCGACTGCTCCAGCGGGCGGGCCGTGAAACGCGTTCGCCGATAGTCTCCATGCCGCCAGCCTGACCTCCGAGTCTCTCCACGTACGGCGCGCACTTTATGAATGGCATACTCTACGCAACACGACTCCACCATGGAAAAAGTAAACCTGCCCCGCGAACTCGCCGCGCTCGATGCGTTCTGGTCGCAGAAGGTCATCGGGCAAGCCAACGGCAGCCTGATCAAGGTGGCCAGGGGCCTGGGCGAGACGAACTGGCACAAGCATGACGATCAGGACGAGGTGTTCATCGTCTACGAGGGGCAGTTGACGATCCAGCTACGGACCGAGACCATCGAACTCCACGCGGGGGAGCTATTCGTCGTGCCCCGCGGCGTAGAGCATCGCCCGCAGGCCGAGGCGCCCGTCGGGTTCGTCCTCCTGGGCATCGACATCACCTCCACGCCCGAGGGCGGACAGCCGGCGTGGAGTCGCGGCTAGTACCGATTCAGATTGGGAATGTCCGGCCCGTCGATCAAGACGGTTGTAACGACGCCTCGGGTACGTGTTTAGCGGGCCCTCAGGTTGTAGAGACGCATCGCCGACGCGTCTCTACGGAACGCCAGGGTGCCTTCGATCAACAGGAGTCATCTCCCACCGTTCAGAAGCCCTGCCAGGAGGGGGGGCAGGGTCGGGTGGACGCTAAACAGATACCGCCTCGCCGAGGCGTCGCTACGCTAATCCGCGACAGGAATCCCCCTGGCGTAGCCCGACACCACGAAACGAAATCGATATAAGTTGCTTCCCCGCAGCACGCGCAATTGCGGCTGCGTCCGCCTCACCGGCCTGCTGGGGACCAGGAGATGCAGCGACCGACTTGCCGTTCTGCGGGGCAGGGCATATCGTAGATCACGGTTCGACGAACACACCGACGCCCAGCGACCCGATCTGACGTATGCCTTCGACGCCCCGCGCTGAGACCCTCGCCCGTCGCTTTATTCAGGCCTGGAATGCGGGTCAGGTGGCCATCGTAGACGACCTCGCCGCGCCGGACCTGACGGTGGCCTACACGCACTTTCCCGAGCCGCTGCATGGCCCGGAGGCCTTCAAGGCGATGCTCCAGCAGACGCACGCGCACTTCCCCGACCTGAGCATCACGGTCCAGGACGTCCTCGCCGCGGACGACCAGGCCGTCGTACGCTGGAGCTACCGCGGCACCTTTCAGGAGGGCGAGCTGTTTGGCGTGGCGGCTGCCAGCCAGAGGGTCGAGGTGGCGGGCATGACCCGCTATCAGATGGCAGACGGCAAGGTCCGCCGCGAGGACGGCATCGTAGACAATCTGAGTCTCATGATGCAGCTCCAGGCGGCATCATGAACCTCCTGAGTCATGCCGATTCGGGTTCGCAAGGTCGGGAGAAGCCAAGACGGTGTTCGCCGCACATTCGACCGTGGAGACGCCTCGGCCGTACGTGTTTAGCGTGCCGGGACACCGCCGTACCAGCGTTCCTTCGGAGCATTCTCAAACCCTCAAGGATAATCCCATCGTGCCCGATGGGGTCCCATCGTCACCGTAGAGACGCGTCGCCGACGCGGTACGTGTTTAGCGGGCCTGGACACCGCCGAGGGTTGCGCGCTGCTTCACCCCCGGCTACTCCGTGCTGTCGCTCCTGCG
>JAAAOL010000132.1 GCA_009908885.1 Bacteroidota bacterium
GTTGGAAGGGTGTAGGTGTGGACGTATGGACGTGACGCTCCTCCACCCCTTCAACCTTTCGACCCTCCATACACCAACTCATGAACCGGAGTTGGTAGAACAGGCTCGGGGCACCGCTCCAACAGCGCTTTTTTTACGCATCACGAAACACGCAACACGAAGCTATACGGACATCGCCGAGCGAAAACGGTATTACTCGGCCTTCAGCACCCAGCCGTCGGGATCGACTTCGTAATCCGCCCCATCCGGCAGCGGCACGGTCGCCTCGTTGCCGTCCATCGCCACGCGCTGCAGTTCCCCGTCGATACGTACCGGGACCGGCATCGGAAAGGGCTGATCGTCCGCCGTCTCCCAGCGGAGCAGCAGGCCGCTTTCCATCTCCTCGACAGCGAGACGGGGCAGTTTGGGCTGGCGGACGTAGACCTCGAAGAACCAGTCCAGGTCGGTCTCCGCGATCGCCTCGGTCAGCGTGTGAAAGTCGTCCGTCGTGGCGAAGCGCGTCTGGCGTCCGTCGGTGACCGCCTCCATCTCGGGCGTCGGGTAGGCCATGCGGCGGAGGGCCTGCCGGAAGGTGTCCTCGCCCAGCAGGTAGCGGAGCGTATGCAGCACCCACGCGCCCTTGTAGTAGATGTCGTTGTCCGACACCGTCGGCTGACGCTTCGAGAAATACATCTGCTTCGTCGTCCGGCTCTCGTGTGGCGCCAGCGGCTTTTCGTTGCGGATGGTATTGCGGATGCGGTTCAGTTCGTCGTGATAGGCCTCCCTCCCGAAGCGCTCCTCGGCGTAGAGGGCCTGCATGTAGGTGCAGAAGCCCTCGTGAATCCAGAAGTCGTTCCAGTCCGGCGCCGTCACCAGGTTGCCCCACCATTCGTGCCCCAGTTCGTGATGGTGCAGCCAGTCGAACCCGCGCGGCTCGTCGTCGAAGTCGTCGCCGTAGGCGATGATCGTCTGGTGTTCCATGCCCAGGTGCGGCGTGTGGGCGATGCCGTACTTGTCGGCGCGGAACGGGTACGGGCCGAGGGTGCGCTCGTAGAAGTTCAGATGCTCCACGAATTGTGGAAATTGCTGCTGCGCGGCCTCGTAGCGCTCGGGCAGCACCCAGAAGATGACGGGCATCGTCTCGCCCGTGACGCTCGTGTACGTCTCCTCGATGGTGCGGTACGGCGCGATGTTGAGCGCGACGCCGTAGTTGTTGATGGGCGTGGAGACGAACCAGTGGTACGTGCGCGTGCCATCGTCGCTGGCCTTGACGCTCCGCAGCTGCCCGTTCGTGGCTACCACCAGCGGCTCGGGCACGGTGATGTGCAGCGCCATCGAGTCGGGCTCGTCGGACGGATGGTCCTTGACCGGCCACCACAGGTCGGCGCCCTCGCCCTGGTTGCTCGTCGCGATCCAGGGCTGGCCGTCCTCCGTCTCCGCCCATGTGAAGCCGCCGATCCAGGGCGGACGCGGCGCCTCCCGGGGCGTGCCGCCGTAGCGGACGCGCGCCACCACCTGCTCGCCGGGCTGATGGGTCAGCGGCAGGTCGGCCCGAATCTGGCCATCCGTGTGGCGAAAGGGCAAGTCCAGCGCGACCTCGCCCTCCAGCAGATCGACCTTCGTGACCGTGAGCGCCGTGTCGAGGTCCAGGACGAGCGTGCCGAGCGGCTGCACCACGTTGGCATGTAACCTCAGCGCCCCGTCGATGGTCTGCGCGTCGGGGTCGATGGTGAGGTCGAGGTCGTAGAACGAAACGTTGTAGGCCGCCTGCTCCGGCGAGAGCGGCCCGCCCGAGGTGCTCGTCGGCCCCTGGTCGAACTGTCGCTGTGCACAGGCCAGGTGGACGCTGGTGAGGGCGAGGAGCAGAACGAGCAGCAGGGCACGCGTGGCCGTCATGGATCGAGGCGAGGTTGGTGGGGAATATCAGGGTTGACGAACGCGAATGGTGTTCATAGGAGACGCACTTCGCACACAGGCTCGGTCAAAGGTAACGAAGGCCTCCGTATGATGACTGAGTGCAATGTGCAAGGCGTCCGCAAAGTCGAGGCCGTCCGCGTTCCAGCGGAGCGCACGCTGGACGGAATGGGGCGCCCGCAAATGCACGTTCGGAAGCCCGAGCAAACGGCGAAGCGCCCCTACGACCTCGGTGTCGCCGAAGTCGTAAGCAAAGCGCAGCACCCATTCTGTCTCCAGAAGAACCGTATCGGCGATGAACACCTCTTCGTGTTCGAACACGGCGCGGGCCCGCTCATACTGCTCAGGATCATCGGCCGTTAGCAGTCGCACGACGATATTCGTATCGACGCTGATCACGAGGCCTCTGGCTGCGAGGCGCGGATTCCACGTGCGATGGCCTCCTCCATCTCCTCCAGCGAACGCGGCGGCCCCTCGTACGGCAACGACGCCGCCACGTCCTCCAGGGTCGTCTCCGGAAAGGGATCGGCAGGCCGGAGCAACACGCCGTCGTCGGTATCCTCGACCTCGAATTCCTGCCCGGCCTTCCACCGATGGGCTTCGCGGACGGCCTTCGGAATAATCACCTGTCCTTTGCTCGACAGCCGCGTGGTAGGCATCGTGGCGCGTAAGAATTATGTAAGATAAGCCGTCTCATGGGACCTGCCGCTCGTCCCTGAGTTCCCCGTCCCTACCGCACCACCGCGCCGTTCTCGCCGTCGGCGGTGAGCGGCGTGAGGCGGCCGTCGCGGTCCTCCGCCATGAGCAACATGCCCTGGCTCTCCAGCCCGAAGAGCGTGCGCGGCTTCAGGTTGGCGACCAGCACCACCTTCTTGCCGACCAGCTCCTCCGGCTCCATCTGCTGCGCCACGCCTGCGAGCACCTGCCGCTCTTCGAAGCCGAGGTCGACCTCGACGCGCAGCAGCTTGTCAGCCTTTGGCACCGGCTCGGCGACGGTCACCGTACCCATGCGGAAGTCCAGCTTGGCGAAGTCGTCGTAGACGATCTCGTCCTTCACCGGCTCGTACGGGAGTTCGTTGGTGTCGGGCTCCTGGGGGTCGTCGGTGGTGTCGGTGGCTTGCAGTTTGTCCATCTGGTGTTGAATGACCTCGTCGTCGATTTTCGAGAAGAGAATTTCGGGATCTCCCAGCGCGTGGCCTGCTTCGAGCAGCGGTTGCCCGGCGTCGCCCCAGCCGATGCCGCTGTCGTCAGTCCCAGGCACACTACTGCGGACACCATCGAGGCGCAGCATCTGCCGCAGGCGCGCGGCGGCGAAGGGCAGGATGGGCGCCATCAGCACGGCCAGCGAGGCGCACAGCTGGAGCGACAGGTGAATCGTGTTGGCGGCAGCCTGGGGGTCGCTCTTGCGCGTGTGCCACGGCTCGGCGTCGTTGAAGTACTTGTTGCCGAGGCGCGCCAGGTTCATCGTCTCCTGCACGGCCTCGCGGATGCGGTAGCGCTCGTACGACGCGCCGATCCGTTCGGGGAACGCCGCCAACTGCTCCAGCACGTCGCGGTCCAGGTCGCTCGGCTCGGCCAGTTCCGGCACTTCACCGTCGAAGTAGCGCGTGGCGAAGGTCATGGCGCGGTGGACGAAGTTGCCCAGCACGTCAGCCAGTTCGCCGTTGACGCGCGCCTGGAAGTCGTTCCACGAGAAGTCGGCGTCCTTCGTCTCCGGCAGCATCGTGGCGAGGCTGTAGCGCAGCAGGTCCGGCCCGCCGAGGTCGGCGAAGTCGTCCAGGTACTCGTGCAGCCACACGGCCCAGCCCCGGCTGGTGGACAGCTTGCGGCCCTCCAGATTCAGGAATTCGTTCGCGGGGACGTTCTCCGGGAGCACGTAGTCGCCGTGGGCCATCAGCATGGCCGGAAACATGAGGCAGTGAAACACGATGTTGTCCTTGCCGATGAAGTGGACGAGTTGGGTGGCCTCGTCCTGCCAGTACCGTTTCCAGGCGTCCGGGTCGCCCTGCGCCTCGGCCCACTCCTTGGTGGCGGAGATGTAGCCGATGGGCGCGTCGAACCAGACGTAGATGACCTTGCCGTCGGCGTCCACCCCGGCGGCCTCGGCCACGTCGGCGGGGACGGGCACGCCCCAGGGCACGTCGCGCGTGATGGCGCGGTCCTTCAGCCCGTCCTGAAACCAGCTCCGCACCTGCCCCAGCACGTTCGGCTTCCATTCCGGATGCGTGCCGATCCATTCCTCCAGCTTCGGCTGGAAGTCGCCGAGCGGCAGGTACCAGTGCGTCGTCTCGCGCAGCTCCGGCGTGGCGTCGGTCAGCGTGCTGCGCGGGTCGATTAGTTCGGTCGGGCTGAGCGCAGAGCCGCACTTCTCGCACTGATCGCCGTACGCCTCCTCGAAGCCGCACACCGGACAGGTGCCCTGCACGAACCGGTCGGCCAGGAAGATCTCGGCCTCCGGGTCGTACAGCTGCTCCTCGGTGCGCAGGTTGAAGACCTCTTTCTCAGCCAGCGTCCGGAAAAACGCCTGGCTCGTCTCGGCGTGCACGTCCGACGTGGTGCGCCCGTAGTAGTCGAAGCTCATCCCGAACCGCTCGAACGTGTCGCGGATCATCGGGTGGTACTTGTCCACGATGGCCTGCGGCGAGATGTCCTCATTGAGCGCCCGCATGACGATGGCCACGCCCATCTCGTCGGAGCCGCAGATGTAGACCACGTCGCGCCCCTGGAGGCGCTGGTAGCGGCAGTAGAGGTCGGCGGGCAGGTACGCCCCGGCGAGCTGGCCGAGGTGAACCGGCCCGTTGGCGTACGGCAGGGCCGAGGTGACGAGGATGCGGTCGAAGTCAGCGTCGGGCATGTGGTGGAGAGCGCGTTTCGAAAACGATGAAGCGGTGGGGGCGCCGTCAAGGTCGGCAAGATAGGCAAGAACGACGCGCCGTGTTGCAGGTTCAAAGGGCGAGCGCGATGGGCGGTCCGGGCCTTCACGGCTTTTTCAGCGTGCCACCGCCCCGCGTTGTCCATATTGCATCGTTATCATCGCCCGAGGGACGATCCCACTGCGCCCATGCCTGCTACCGACTTCTCCCCTCGCACCGCCGAGATCCACCGCCAGACCGCCGAGACCGACGTCACCGTCACGCTCACGCTGGACGGCACGGGTACCTACGACAACCAGACGGGCGTGGGCTTTCTGGATCACATGCTGGACCTGTTCGCCAAGCACGGCGGGGTCGACCTGACGGTGCGCTGCGACGGCGACCTGCACGTGGACGACCACCACACCGTCGAGGACGTGGGCATCACGCTGGGGCAGGCCGTCGCCGAGGCGCTGGGCGACAAGGCCCACATCGCCCGCTACGGCTACGCCTACGTGCCGATGGACGAGACATTGGCCCGCGCCGTGATCGACCTCTCGGGCCGCTTCTACCTGCACGTTGATGCCGACTTCACGCGTCCCACCGTCGGCGACCTGTCGACCGAGATGGTGGAGCACTTCTGGTACTCGTTCGCCGAGCACGTGCGTTGCAACCTGCACTTGAGCGTGCTCTACGGCACCAACGCGCACCACCAGGTCGAGGCGCTCTTCAAGGCCGCCGCGCGCGCGCTCCGCATGGCCGTCCGCCGCGACCCCGCCCACGCCGCCATGCCGTCCACCAAAGGCACGCTGTAGGGATTTACGATTGGGGATTTTGGATTTTCGATTGTTCAGCACGGCGTCGCCAATCCAACATCTCCGCAATACCCAATCGAAAACCGTCAATCCAATATCGAAAATCGACACATGGTGTTATCGCAGCAGACCATCACCGTCATCGGGGCGGGCAACATCGGCCGCGCGCTCATCGGCGGACTCATCCGGGGCGAGTACGTGATGCCGGAGCAGCTGCGGGCCACGCGCCGCAACCCGGCGATGCTGCAGCAGTTGCAGGACGACTTCCCCGGCGTGCGGACCGGCACGGACAATGCCGAGGCCGTAGATGGTGCCTCCGTCGTCGTCCTGGCCATCAAGCCGCAGAACGCCCGGCAGGTGATTCACGAGATCCGCGATGCGGTGAACGACGAGACGCTCATCGTCTCCGTCCTGGCGGGCGTGACGACGGCAGGGCTGGTCGATGCCTTCGGGCGCGAGCTGCCGGTGGTGCGCACCATGCCCAACACGCCGATGCTGGTGGACGAGGGCGCCACAGCCATCGCGGGCGGCGTGCACACCGACGAGGGCCACCTCGCCATCGTGCAGCGCATGTTCGAGGCCGTGGGGACCGTGGAGGAGGTGCCGGAGTATCTGATGGACGCCGTGACGGGCCTCTCCGGCAGCGGCCCGGCGTACGTCTACATGTTCATCGAGGCGCTGACCGACGCGGGCGTGAAGCAGGGCCTGCCCCGCCCCACCGCGTTCCGGCTGGCGGCGCAGACCGTCTACGGCGCGGCCAAGCTGGTGCTCGACACCGGCAAGCACCCCGCCATCCTGCGCGACGAGGTGACCACGCCCGGCGGCACCGCGATCTCCGCCGTCGCCGAGTTGGAGTCGCACGGCCTGCGCACCATGCTCATCAACGCCGTCGCCACCGCCACGCAGCGCTCCCACGAACTCGCCAACGACGAATGACGATTATCGAGGGGCGAAGAATCGAAGAGACGAGGAAACAATGAAACGTGGAAGACGGGGAGCAATAGTCCCCTGAAGCGTGCGCCTCAGAAGGCCCGAACGACCTGCAACCTGAAGACCTTCCAACCTGCAACCGCCCATGGTCACCATCATCGATTACGGCATCGGCAACCTGCGGTCCATCGAGAAAGCCTTCGAGGCGGTGGGCGTGGACGTGCTGCGGACCGATGACGCGACGGCCATCGCCGAGGCGGAGCGGCTGGTGCTGCCCGGCGTCGGGGCGTTCGGGGCGTGCATCGGTGAAATTCGCCGTCGCGGCCTGGAGGCGCCCATCCACGAGGCCGTAGACCGGGGCGTGCCGTTTCTGGGCGTATGTGTGGGACTGCAACTGCTGTTCGACGAGAGCACGGAGCGCGGCACCCACCGGGGCCTCGGCCTGCTGCCAGGCCGCGTCGTCCGCTTCTCCTTCGAGCACCTGAACGACCAACCAGACCCTCACGACCCGCAACCCAAAACCCGCAACCCAAAACCCGCAACCCAAAACCCGCAACCCAAAACCCGCAACCCAAAACTCAAAATCCCCCACATGGGCTGGAATACGCTGGTACCTCATCGGGCGTCGCCGCTGCTGGAGGGACTGGACGACGGTGCGTTCGTTTACTTCGTCCACTCGTACCATGCCGTTGCGGAGCGCCCTGACGACGTGCTCGCGCACACGACCTACGGCGTCGATTTTCCCGCTGTCGTCAGCCGGAACAACGTTTTTGGGGTCCAGTTTCACCCGGAAAAGAGCCAGCACGCTGGTTTGCGCATTCTGCAAAACTTTGCTCAGCTGTAGCGCCCCGGCATGCGATTGACGGAGGCAGGAGGCCACGCCCTTCTGCCTTTTGTTGTGGTTGCCGGCGGTCTCCGGGACGCCTGAGCGCCCCGCCTGAGCGCATCCCCCGGACGGACCCATGATGCTCGTCATTCCCGCTATCGACCTGCGCGGCGGCCGCTGCGTGCGCCTCTATCAGGGCTCGTACGAACGCGAGACCGTCTACTTCGACGACCCCGTCAAGATGGCCAAGCTGTGGCGGGTACAGAACGCCCGCGTGCTGCACGTCGTGGACCTCGACGCGGCGCGGGGCGGCTCGCCGGACGGGACGGAGGACAACCGCTCCGTCATCGCCCGCATCTGTGAGACGCTCGACATCCCGATTCAGGTGGGCGGCGGCATCCGCACGCTGGAGGACATCCAGACGATGCTGGACCTGGGCGTCTACCGCGTCGTGCTGGGCACCGCCGCGGTCCGCAACCCCGATCTCGTCAGCGAAGCCATCGAACGGCACAGTTGCTCGCGCGTCGTCGTCGGCATCGATGCCAAAGACGGCGAGGTGCGCGTGGAGGGCTGGACGGAGGGCAGCGGCCTGGACGCCGTCGAGTTTGCGCAGGACATGGAGGCGCGCGGCGTGCGGCGGTTCGTCTACACCGACATCAGCCGTGACGGCACGCTCGAAGGCCCGAACGTGGATGCGTACCGCGAACTGGGCAAGCATCTGGACAAGGCCCACATCACCGCGTCTGGCGGCGTCGGCGACTACCGCGACCTGCTGCGCATCAAGGAGACGGCGGCGTATGGCGTCGACTCCGTCATCATCGGGCGGGCGCTCTACGAAAACAAGTTTCCCTGCCAGCAATTCTGGTGCTGGAACCGCAAGGAAAACGTGGACCTGGACCGCTACTCCACCGCCAAGCTGCGCGAGGCCGGCGTGCTGCCCAGTGACTGCTAGCAGGAACCGCTCGGCTTGTGACGAACGCCTCGCTTCACGACTATGTGGATCAATGAAAGCATGTTAGCACGTCGGTGCGATTGGCCTCAGTACTACCGTCGAGGTCTCTCCCTTCTGGAAGGGCGAACAAGAGGGATATGCCCCCCGGAAGCGGGCTGTGAGCAGACATCCTCTCTGTCTTTTACTGAATCGAGTTC
>JAAAOL010000350.1 GCA_009908885.1 Bacteroidota bacterium
GTCGAACCAGTACCGGCTGTTCGTCTCCGAGGACGGCGGCCTCCGCTTCCGGCCCGTCGAGCGGCCTGACGGTCTCGCGGCGCCGATCACCGGCCTCGCCACGCATCCGACCGATCCGGCCACCGCCTACGCGCTCTTCTCGATTCCGGCCTCCGGCAACCCCACGATCAAGTCGCCCAAGGTGCTCCGGACGACCGACCTGGGTGCGACGTGGGAGGACCTGACCGGCACCTTCACCGACGGCGAGACGCTGTCCTCGACCGGCTTTCCGGACGTGGCCATCTACGACCTCCTCGTCATGCCCTTCGACACCGACCTGCTCTGGGTGGGCACCGAGATCGGCCTGTTCGTCTCCGAAGACGGCGGGCAGACGTGGCAGCGCGCTGAGACGGGCCTGCCCGCCGCCGCCATCTGGCAGTTGTCCATCGTAGACGACCAGGTCGTCGCGGCGACGCACGGGCGCGGCGTCTGGTCGGTGACCCTGCCCGAGTTGGAAGACTACGCCCCGCCCGTCGTGACGCGGGCGCCCCGGCTCAACGCAGCGTCTTCCTCGGCCGGGGGAACGGTGAGCCTGGACGTGTCGCTCCGCTCGCCGTACGACTCCGTCGGCGTGGCCGTCGACAGCACGGTGGTTTCGACCGGATCGGGCGCGACGGCGGTGACTGACACCACAATCGCCGCGACGCTCTCCGTCGACGAGGTGCGCGAGATCGAGGTCGCCGCGGTCGCCTACCGGGACGGGCGGACCTTCCGCTCGCCCTCGGAGACGCTGACGGTCTATCCGCCCGTGGCGGTGCAGCCCGGCTACGCGAGCGACTTCGACGACCTGAACGGGGACGACTTCATCCAGGACGGGTTCGAGATCCGGCGCGGCGTCATCGGCGCGTTCCTGAACGGCGTCGCCACCACGGAGTCGCCGTATCCGAACGGAGGCTCGCTCGTCTTCCAGCTGCGCGTGCCCATCCTCGTGGCCGAGGCGGAGGCCGATGCCGTCCTCACCTACCGCGACATCGCGCTCGTGCAGCCGGGCGACTTCACCGAGGACGACGTGTTCGGCAATCCGGAATTCCGCGACTACGTCGTCGTCGAAGGCTCGACCGACGGCTCGACGTGGACGCCGCTGGCCGACGGCTACGACACCCGCTTCACCGACGACTGGCGGCAGGCCTTCAACGGGCAGATCGACCTGTCGGAAGACCTGTTCGTCGAGCACACGATCAACCTGCACGACACCTTCGCGCCGGGCGACGTCGTCTTCGTCCGCTTCCGCCTGTTCGCGGACGACGAGGGCAACGGCCCCGGCTGGATCATCGACGACCTCGCCGTCCAGCCCAACGCGCCGGTCTCCAGCGAGGCGCCGGGCGACGTGCCGCAGGCCTTCGCGCTCGGGCAGAACTACCCGAATCCGTTCAACCCGTCCACCACGATTCCCTTCACGCTCCAGCAGGCCGCCGACGTGACGGTGGCGATCTACGACCTGCGGGGCCGCCGCGTGGCGACGCTGGCCGAGGGGGCCTACCCGGCGGGGACGCACGAGGTGGCGTTCGATGCCTCCAACCTGGCCAGCGGCGTTTACCTCTACCGCCTGGAGGCCGGGGCGCAGCGCCTGCACAAGACGATGACGCTCGTCAAGTAAGCGCCGCCCCGTGGGGAACGTAACGAGGTTGGCAAGGAGGGGCGCGACCGGCGACGGGCGCCCCTTCCTGCGTTTGTGGGCAAGAACCCGGGTTCGGGCGTCGCGTTGCACCCACCGCCCCTCGGAGCGCTCCTGCACCCTTTCCGCACCAACCCGCCATCCCGATGGATTTGATCGACCGGCTCGCCCGCCGCGACGACGCTCAGTTGAACACCCGCACCGAGCCGATTCCCGTCACGCCGGACGCCCCGCACGCCGTCGTCATCGGTGCGGGCTTCGGCGGGCTGGCCGCCGCCATCCGCCTCGGCGCACGCGGCTACCGCGTCACCGTCGTCGACAAGCTCGACCAGCCCGGCGGCCGGGCGCGCGTCTTCGAGCAAAACGGCTTCACGTTCGACGCCGGGCCGACGGTCGTCACCGCGCCCTTTCTGTTCGAGGAGCTGTGGGGCCTCGCCGGGCGCGACGTGGCCGACGACGTGGACTTCGTGCCCGTCTCGCCGTTCTACCGCATCCGCTTCGACGACGGTACCTCGTTCGACTACACGGGCGACCCGGAGGCCATGAAGCGCGAGATCGCGCGGTTTTCGCCGGAGGACGTGGAGGGCTACGAGCGCTTCTTCGACAAGAGCAGCGACATCTTCCGCATCGGCTTCGAGGAGCTGGCGCACGTGCCGTTCTCGTCGCCGAAGGACATGGCCAAGATCATCCCGGCGATGATGCGGCTGGAGAGCTACCGGACGGTCTACGGGCTGGTATCGAAGTACGTCAAGCACCCCAAGATCCGAAAGGTGCTCTCGTTCCACCCGCTGCTGGTGGGTGGCAACCCGTTCAACGTGACGAGCATCTACACGCTCATCGCCTTTCTGGAGCGCAAGTGGGGCGTGCACTACGCGATGGGCGGCACGGGCGCGATCGTGCGCGGGCTGGCGGGCCTGATCGACGATCTCGGCGGGACGATGCGGCTGGGGGAGGAGGTGCGCGAGATCCTGCTGGACGAGACGGGCAAGCGGCCCCGGGCGACGGGCGTCCGGCTGGCTTCGGGCGAAACCATCGACGCCGACCTCGTCGTCTCCAACGCCGACGTCGCCTGGACCTACCGCTACCTGGTGCCGGAGCGGGCGCGGACGACCTGGACGAACCGCCGCCTCGAACGCTCCCGCTACTCGATGAGCCTGTTCGTCTGGTACTTCGGCACGCGGCGGCAGTACCCGGACGTGGCGCACCACACCATTCTGCTCGGCCCGCGCTACAAAGGCTTGCTGGAGGACATCTTCGAGAACAAGGTGCTGGCCGATGACTTCAGCCTGTACCTGCACCGCCCCACGGCCACGGACCCGAGCATGGCGCCGGCGGGCAAGGACTGCTTCTACGTCCTCTCGCCCGTGCCGCACCTGGACAGCGGCGTCAACTGGCGGGAGCAGACCGAGCCGTACCGCCGGGCCGTCTCGCAGTACCTCAGCGACTCGATCCTGCCCGATCTGGAGGAGAACCTGGAGGCGTCCATCACGCTGACGCCACAGGGCTTCCTGGACGACTACCTGAGCTTCAAGGGTGCGGCCTTCAGCATCGAGCCGGTGCTGACGCAGAGCGCCTACTTCCGCCCGCACAACGAGAGCGAAGACGTCGACCACCTCTACTTCGTCGGCGCCGGGACGCATCCAGGCGCGGGCATGCCGGGCGTGCTATCGTCGGCCCGCGTGCTGGACACCATCGTGCCGGACGCCGCGGACGTGCCCGCAAAGCAGCGCGTGACGGCGAACGTGGCGGGGTAGGCGTCAGCGATCGTCGGATTCTGCGAGCGATCGGCGCATCGCGGTGATAGCGCGCCGGAGCCGAGGCAACTCGTGCTCGATCACGTTCCACACTTCGTCGAGGTCGACGCCCATGTAGTTGTGGATAAGCACGTCGCGGAAGCCCGCGATCTGCTTCCAGGGCACGTCGTCGTATTGGTCGGTCAGGTCCGGGCTCATACCAAATCCGGCTGAACCATTGTGGTATGACGTAGCCCCGCGAAGCCGGATTTGGGGGGTGGAAGTGCGTAGGTATGGACGTATGGACGTGACGCTCCTCCAACCTTTCACACTTTCAAACCTCCATACACCAACTCATTACCCGGAGTTGGTATCAGCCGCTTGGCTGCTTCTCCGATCACCTCGAAGTTGCGGATGATGGCATCCTGAATGATGTGCGATGCCTCGAACGCATCACGTCCCTGGGCCGCGGCGTCTTCGATGCGCTGAATGCGTTCCTCGATATGGATGACGTATAGGAGGTCGAGGTCGGTGCTGCTCATACCGGCACGGCATCCTCCAGCACGCGATCTCGGATGTGGGGGTGGAGCGCTTGCTCGGTGACCACGTCCACGCGCACCCCGAGGGCCGCTTCGAGGGCTTGCTGAAACGCGATATGGTCGATGAGGCTGCGGTCTGGAGCCATTTCGACGAGCAGGTCGAGATCGCTCTCGGCGGTAGCATTGGCACGGGCCCGCGACCCGAACAGGCGCACACGTCGCACCCCGTGCTCGCGGGCAAGGGCGTGAATGACGGCACGTTGCTGGTCTGTGAGCGACATCGGGCGCGAGCGGCAATTGCGTCGGTCTGCTACGATGCCATGTACGTCAGGCCGTCAGAATGGCTCCGCGCTTGCGATGAACCGCCTCCTCGCCCTCGTCGTATCACGGACGTCGTACTGCTCCTCTCATTGCCTCGCCGCTGCCATGCCCGACGACGCTCGTCCCGACCCCGACGCGCCGACCAAGAAAGACCAGATCATCGGCCTCTTCACCTCGGGCGTCGAAGAGGTGGAGGCGCTGGCGCTGCTGACCGACTCGCGCATGAGCTACGTCGGCTCGGTGCTGCGCGAAGCCGGGCTGGTGGAGGACTACTTCGACCTCTACACGTCCACGGCGCACCCGATGAATCCGTACTCCAAGTTCTTCGCCGGGCGGCTCGGCTTCAAGGACCGGGCGACGGCGCAGGAGAGCGTGGCCCTCATCGACAAGCTGTACGACCAGTTCGCCCGTGTGCACGACCGGGCCGGGCAGCACCATGCCATGCTGATGGCGCTCACCATGTACAACCGGGCGCGGTGGACGGGCAAGACGGACGAGGCCGAGCCCTTCCGCACGTGGCTGATGGAGCACCTCGACGAACGGCGATGACGTAACCCAAAAAGGCCGGGACGCCACGGAGGCATCCCGGCCCGTCGGTGCCATCAGGGCACCGGGGTCAGCAAGTCGATACGAGGATCGACGCTAGTTCAGGTTCTCAGCGTACGTCTCCGGGCTGACCTTGCGGATGAACTCGCGCAGGAACCAGGCCTGCTGCTCGTGCTGGCGCAGGTATTCGACCATCAGATCGTGCGCGGCGAAGAAGCCGTGCTCGTCGAAGTCGGTCGCCAGCTCGCGAAGCGCATCGGCATAGGTGGCCTGCATCTCGAACGCCTCGCGCGTGACGGCGAGGTCGCGATCGATGGACTCGTCCGGCGCGGGCAGGAGGTCCTGCTCGGAAAACTCGCTGGGGTTCCAGACGGGTGTGCCGCCGAGCGTTCGGATGCGCTCGCCCACGTCGTCGATCTCGTGCTCCAGCGTCTCCATGTGCTCGTCGAACAGCTCATGGAGCGGCAGGAAGTGCGGCCCAGTGACCTGCCAGTGATACCGCTTGTACAGGTCCTCCAGGAAGAGCGCCGCCTTCAGGAGCTGGTTCAGCCGGGGAACGACGTATTCTCGTTCTTGCTGGGGGGCAATTTCGCGAAGATGCATAGGATCTATCGGGTGATATTCGTCGGTTGTCGATGTAGTAAATCAACGGAATGGACTCGGCGCCGGTCCGCGCGCGGCGGACTATAACAACGGCGTCACGCTTGTGCCGGGCGTCCTCAGGCGGTACTTTGAAACCCCATCGGCGATCCCCTCAGCGCTGCCCATTGCTCTCCATGTTTCGCTCCTTTCTCATCTTGTGCCTGCTGGGATTCATGGCGGCGTGTCAGTCCACGCACGTCCCGCTCGACGACCGCCTCGTGGGGACGTGGACGATGGATCGGATTCTGGAAGATGGGCGCGACGTCACCGCACAGCACGACCCGGCGGACAATCGCTGGATCCGCTTCTATGCGGACCGCACGTTCGAGAGCGACGGCGACCCGTACGGCCCGAACGACGGCGAGTGGGCGCTCGACGACTCGACGCTCTTTCTGGACAGCGCGGCGGGGGACGGCGACGACAGCTACTGGATCGTGCAGATCGAAGACGACGTGATGCGCTGGTCCGGCGCGCGCTCCGACTTCACCGAGCGGTTCGTGATCTGGCTCTCCCGCCGGTAGCACGCAGCAAACGCGGTCGACGCGATCGCGCTGATTCCGTGCAGCTAAGGTTCGGCACTGGCGTCTCTCCGTCGTAGATCGGATGTTGCACCATCGCGCCCCCGCATCGACGCCGAACGTACGCATGCCTTCCTCGCGCCGTCGCTTTCTGAAGCAAGCCAGCGCCGCCTCGCTCGTGGCCGCGCTGCGTCCCGTCACGACAGCTTCCAGGAGTCCAGACCTAGTCAAGCCGCCGCGCCTGCATCCGGGCGATACCGTCGGCATCATCGCCCCGGCGGGGGCCGTGTACCGGCCCGTCACGGTGCAGATCGCCCGCGAGCGGATGGAGGCGCTGGGGATGCAGGTGAGGGTGGGTGAGCACGTGCTGGACCGCCGCGGCTACCTGGCGGGCACGGACGAGGCGCGGGCCGCCGACGTGAACACCATGTTCGCCGCCCCCGAGGTGCGCGGCATCCTGTGCCTGCGGGGCGGCTGGGGCTGCGCGCGAATGCTGCCGTACGTCGACTACGAGCAGGCGCGGGCGAATCCCAAGGTCGTCTTCGGCTACAGCGACATCACGGCGCTGCTGCTGGCGCTCTACGCGAAAAGCGGCCTCGTCACCTTCCACGGGCCGACGGGCGTCTCCACCTGGAACGCCTTCTCGCTCGACTACTACCGCCGCCTCGTGATAGACGCCGAACCGCTCACGATGCGCAATCCCACGCGCCTCGACGACGAACTGGTGCAGGAGGACGACCGCGTGTTGCCCATCACGAACGGCACGGCACGCGGGCGGCTGGCGGGGGGCAACCTGAGTGTGCTCAGCGCCCTCGTCGGCACGCCGTACCTGCCCGGCTGGGAGGATCATATCCTCTTTCTGGAAGACATCGGCGAGGCCGTCTACCGCATCGACCGGATGATGACGCAGCTGCGCCTCGCGGGCGTGCTGGACGGGCTGGCGGGCTTCGTCTTCGGACAGTGTACGGACTGCGAGCCCGACAGCGGCGGCTATGGCTCGCTGACGCTGGGGGAGGTGCTGGCCGACCACGTCGCGCCGCTCGGCATCCCCGCATGGCGCGGCGCCATGATCGGCCACCTGCGCGACAAGTTCACCGTGCCGCTCGGCATCGAGGCCGAGATCGACGCCGAGGCGGGCACGATCCGGCTGCTGGAGGCGGCGGTGGCATAGCGATGGTGTGACCGGGCGGCACGGAACCCCGGCCTCGCTCCTCTGGTTTTTCTTTGCTCAATCCTGATCGACGAAAGCGGACATCGATCCGCTTTTTTCGTACTTAGTGCTGCGTCCAGCCTACCCTGACGGGTTCTGCGCGGCTCGTTCGCCCGCTGCCTGCGTTCCCGCATCTTGCCGTAGCTAGAGCTACGACGCGATGCGGCGCCTTGGCAGCGACCCAACGCGCTCGCGCATCGACCCGTCATTACAGACATGACGCGGCACTAGGGAGCGCTGTCGCCCGGGCAGCCCCTCCATCTGTGTATCATTACGTTTCTGCACTGGCATGGCCACCGAGACCAAGCCCACCACCTCGACGCGCACGGCGTACGACCCGTCTCAGATCGAAGACAAGTGGTATCACTACTGGGAGGAGAACGGCTTCTTCCAGACCCACTGCGACCCCGACAAGGAGTCGCACGTCATCATGATGCCGCCGCCCAACGTGACGGGGCGGCTGCACATGGGGCACGCCCTGCAGGACACCATCCAGGACGCCCTGACGCGCCTGCGCCGGATGCAGGGGGACGAAGCCCTCTGGATGCCGGGCAAGGACCACGCAGGCATCGCCACGCAGAACGTCGTCGAGCGGACGCTGCGCGAGGAAGAGGGCCTGACGCGGCACGACCTGGGGCGCGAGGGCTTCATCGAGCGCGTGTGGGAATGGGTCGAGGAGTACGGCGACATCATCCTGCAGCAGAAGCGCGAGCTGGGCGACTCGTGCGACTGGGACCGCGAGCGCTTCACGCTGGACGCGCGCTACGAGCGGGCCGTGCAGGACGTCTTCGTGCGGCTCTACGACGAAGGCCTCATCTACCGGGGCGACTACCTCGTCAACTGGGACCCCGAGAACCGGACGGCCCTCTCCGACGAGGAGGTGGACAACGTCGAGCGCGAGGGCCACCTGTGGTACATCCGGTACCCCATCACAGGGACGGACGACCACGTCACCATCGCCACGACGCGCCCGGAGACGATGCTGGGCGACACCGCCATCGCCGTGCACCCGGACGACGAGCGCTACACGGACCTGGTGGGGCAGACGGTGATCCTGCCGCTGCTGGAGCGCGCGATTCCCGTCGTGGCCGACGACTACGTGAAGCAGGAGTTCGGGGCCGGGGCGCTCAAAATTACGCCTGCGCACGACAAGAACGACTTCGAGATCGGGCAGCGGCACGGGCTGGAGGTCGTCAACGTGATGAGCCCGGACGGCACCATCAACGAAAACGGCGGTCCGTACGAGGGCATGGACCGCTTCGCCGCCCGTGACAA
>JAAAOL010000257.1 GCA_009908885.1 Bacteroidota bacterium
CGACGCCACCGACGCCACCCTGCTGGGCACGCCGCTGGGCCAGACCACCCTCGCCGCCGAGGCCGAGCGGCTGGTGGTGGCCTGAGGCAATTGCAGGGGAAAAGGTCGGCGGGGCGCGTCCTCTCGATCCTCCATCCGCTATTCGCTATCTTCCAGGCAGCATTCCCGTCTGAACCAGCCCGACTGCTCCCCATGGCTACGTCCAACACGTCCTCAGCCACCCCACAGACGCTCCGCATCATCCGCTTCGCCCTGCTGAGCGGCCTTCTCCTCTTCGGCGCCGTCGCCTTCTTCATGGCGAACGACGGCGGGGTGACTGACGGCGGAGATGAGGAGTTTTTCAGCACCTTGCTCATGGTCTTCTTCGGGCTGGCCGCCGCCGAGGGCGCCGTCATGTACTTCATCCACCAGCGCTGGAAGCAGGCTGAGACCTTTCAGCAGAAGGCAAACTTCTCCATCATCGGCTGGGCGCTGGGCGAAGGCCTCGCCCTCTTCGGCGCGGTCATCCTGCTGCTCGGCGGGAGCACGCTGCCGTTCCTGTGCGGGCTGGTCTTCTTCGGCATGGCCTGGATGCTGTTTCCGGTGCGCGACGAGGACGACGCCGCAGCCCCGCGCGGATAATCGCTTCGCCCTCTTTCTCGTTTGCCCCATCCCCACCACATGCTCATCTACGAAGTCAACCTCACCATCGACGCAGACGCCGCCGAGGCCGTCGCTACGTGGCTGCCCGGCCACATCCGCGAGATCGTGGCGCTCGACGGCTTCACCGGGGCGACGTGGTTTCAGCTCGATCCCGAGGGCGACGGGCGGCAGCGCTTCACGGTGCACTACCACGTCCAGGACAGGCCGAGCCTCCAGCGCTACTTCGACGACCACGCCGCGCGGCTGCGGCAGGAGGGCATGAACCGCTTCGGCGGCCGCTTCACGGCGACGCGGCGCGTGCTTTACGAACGAGCGCAGTACGACGGTCAGACCGCGTAGGCCGCGTCCCACCGCTCTCCGGCGGCTGCATCGAGTCGTCACTGTTTCTTCAACCGGTGCCCGTCCGGCGCGGGATCCTGTGGTGCGCAGGGTTGTGAGATAAGATCGACCGTGCGACGGGCGCTGGCGTGCGCGTCCCGCGGTCTGGCTGTTGTTTACTGGTGGATAGGACCGAGACCACATGGATCGAGAGGCCATTCAGGAACGCTTCGGCATCGTCGGGCGCTCGCAGGCGCTGATGAACGTGATCGACCGGGTGCGGCAGGTGGCCCGGACGGACATCACCGTGCTCGTCGAAGGCGAGAGCGGCGTCGGCAAGGAGCTGATCGCCGAGGCGATCCACGAGTTGAGCCCGCGGCGGCACGAGGCGTTCGTCATCGTCAACTGCGGCGCCATCCCCGAGGGGCTGATCGAGAGCGAGCTGTTCGGGGCCGAGAAGGGCGCCTACACGGGCGCGACCGAGCAGCGCACGGGCTACTTCGAGGACGCCGACGGCGGGACCGTCTTTCTGGACGAGATCGGCGAGATGCCGCAGGCGGCGCAGGTGCGGCTGCTGCGTGTGCTGGAGAGCGGGCAGTTCAGCCGCGTCGGCTCCAGCCAGGTGCGCACCACCGACACGCGCATCATCGCGGCGACGAACAAGGATCTGGCGGAGGAGGTGCAGGCCGGACGCTTCCGGGAGGACCTGTACTACCGCCTCAGCACCGTCCTCATCGACATCCCGCCGCTGCGCGAGCGGAAGGAGGACATCTTGCCCATCTTCGAGCGCTTCCTGCACCGCTACGCCCAGAAGTACAACTCGTCCCACCGCGAGCTGGACCAGAGCGCCATAGAGTTGCTGCAGCGCTACCACTGGCCGGGCAACGTCCGCGAGCTGCGCAACGTGGCCGAGCAGTGCGTGGTGCTGCTCCGCAAAGACACCGTCACGCCGGACGACCTGCGGCCCTTCCTGCGCGGCGTGACGTCCTCGTCCGGCAGCTCCAACCTGCTGCCCGTAGCCCGCAGCGCCCCCGGCGACTCCAGCGATACGCGCGAGCGTGAACTCGTCTACCGCGCCCTGATCGAGCTGCGCCACGAGATGAGCGAACTCAAAGGCCAGATCGGCAAGCTGGTGGCCGCCCTCGGCGTGGCCGTCCCGCGCGAGGCCTTCGACCGGGGCGACATGCCCGGCGAGCGGAGCGACTACGTGCTCCTCGGCGAGTCGAAGAGCGGCGACTATGCCTCGTTCATCGAGGACGTGGTCTACGAGATCGAGAACGGCGACGACGGCCCCTCGGCCAACGGGGGCCCCGGCCGTCCCGGCGCGGCGTCCGTCGAGCGATCGCCGGAGCCGGAGCCCGAGCCGGAGGAGGAATCCATCCCGACGCTGGAGGACGCCGAGCGCGAGCTGATCACGAAGGCGCTCAAGCGCTTCGACGGCAACCGGCGGCAGACGGCCAAGGCCCTCGGCATCAGCGAACGCACCCTCTATCGCAAGCTGAAGGAGCTGGATGAAGACCTGTAAGGGGAGGGAAGAGGGAAGAGAGAGGAAAGAGGAGGGAAGAGGGATTTTCTCCCTTCCCGCTTCCCCGTTCCTCCGTCCCCACCTCGCCGGAACGCTCCTCGCCTTTGCCGTTGTCCTCGCCGGATGCGCCTACTACAGCTTCACCGGCGCGACCCTCCCCGAGCGGTTCGACACGATCGCCATCCCGCTGACGGTAGACGATAGCCGCAGCCCGCTGCCGACGCTGGACGAAGAGTTGGCCGAGCGCCTCACCAACCGCTTCGTGCAGCAGACGCGCCTCACGCTGGAGACCAACGAGGCCGACGCCGACGTGGTGCTCAGTTCGCGTATCACCCGCTACGTCAACGAGCCGACCGCCGTCCGGGGCGACGAGCGGGCCGCCCAGAACCGGGTGACCCTCGCCGTCGCCGTGCGGTACGTGGACCAGGTGGAGGACCAGCCGCTCATCGACCGCACCTTTACCAGCTTCGAGCAGTACGACCCCGTCGCCGACGGGCCGGACGGCGAGGAAGCGGCCGCCCTCGCTGCCCTCGACAACATCGCCGACGACGTCTTCACCGCCGCCACGTCGAACTGGTAGGCGTCGTCTGCGTACGCCGGACCGTAACACCGCCGCCCCGCGCGGCACGTAGCGATACGCCGCGCCCCCGCTCCCGCAACGCTCCCGCCTCTCCATGGTGACCGCCACGCTGTATGCCATCGCGATGGCCGTGCTGCTGCTCTACGGCCTCAACCTGCTGTGGATGGCGGCGATGTACGCCCGGCAGGACCGGCTGCGTCCCGGCCCCGTGCCGGACCCCGACGATCTGCCGCACCCGGACCGCTCGTGGCCCACGGTGACGGTGCAGCTGCCGCTCTACAACGAAGCGCACGTGGTGGAGCGCCTCATCGACGCGTGCGCCGCCCTCCGCTATCCGCGCCGCCGGCTGGAGATCCAGGTGCTGGACGACTCGACCGACGAGACCGTGGGCCTGGCCGCCCGGCGCGTGCGCTACTGGCAGGAGCGCGGGCTCGACATCGTCCACATCCACCGCACGGACCGCACCGGCTACAAGGCGGGCGCCCTGCAGAACGGCCTGCGCTTCGCCCGGGGCACCTTCATCGCCATCTTCGACGCCGACTTCCTCCCGACGCGCGACTTCCTCCAGCGCATGATTCCGGCCTTCGACGACGCCGACGTCGGCATGGTGCAGGCGCGCTGGGGCCACCTCAACGCCGACGGCTCGCTGCTGACGCAGATCCAGGCGTTCGGCCTGGACGCCCACTTCGCCATCGAGCAGTACGTGCGCAACCGGGCGGGCTGCTTCATGAACTTCAACGGCACGGCGGGCGTGTGGCGGCGCGACTGCATCGAGGACGCGGGCGGCTGGGACGGCGACACGCTGGCCGAGGACCTGGACCTGAGCTACCGGGCCCAGCTCAACGGATGGCGCTTCAAGTACATGACGGACGTGGAGGTGCCCGCCGAGCTGCCGGTCGACATGAACGCGCTGCGGGCCCAGCAATTCCGGTGGACGAAGGGCGCGGCGGAGACGGCCCGCAAGCTGCTGGGGCGGCTCTGGCGCTCGGAGCAGCCCTCGCGGGTCAAGTGGGAGGGCACGCTGCACCTGACGGCCCACATCGTCTTTCCGTTCGTCATCCTGGCCGCCGCGCTGCACGCGCCGCTGCTCGTCCTCGAAAACCTGGGGCGCGGACCGGGCGCGATCTACTTCGCCCTCATGGGCTTCGGCCTGCTCGGCTTCCTGGGCTTCTTCCTGGCGCAGCTGTTCGCCCAGCGGGCGCTCTATCCCGACTGGAGCCGCCGCCTGCTGTACTTTCCCTTCTTCATGGCGGGCAGCATGGGGATGGCCGTCAACAACACGCGCGCCATCGCGCAGGCGCTGCTCGGCAAGCGGACGGCGTTCGTGCGGACGCCCAAGTACAGCGACGCGGGCACCGGCACGGGCTCGTGGTGGCGCAGCCGCTACGCCGACACCCGCATTCCGCCGGTCATGTGGATCGAGGCGGGGCTGGCTGCGTACTGCCTCGTGGGGCTCGTCGTCATCGCCGCCTTTGGCGAGTGGGCCGCCGTGCCGTTCCAGGCGTTCTTCGCGCTCGGCTTCGGCCTCGTCACCGCGTACAACATCCGCCAGTTCCGGCTCCAGCGGTCGTCCGCCGCGGCCTGACGCCGGTTGCCGCGCGGCGCGCTGGGTCGTACCTTGCCGTTCCAACCGTTTGGCTATTCCGTGACGCGCCATGTCCATGCCCGACGTTCAACGAGCGCTCGCCCTGATCGAAGGAGGGCAGCATGCTGACGCTGTCCCTCTGCTGGAGGACGTAACGCACCGCTTCCCGGCCTACGTCTTCGCCCACGTCGTGCTGGCGCGTACGTACGAGGCGCTGGAGCGCTGGGACGACGCCCTGGCGGTCTGGCGCAACGCCCGCTTTCTGATGCCGTCGAGTCCCGCCATCGAGGACGGGCTCGAACGCACGCTGAATGCCCTCGTGGGGTTCGACGCCGCCCCCTTGCCTCCCCTCCCCACGGAAGGCGACGGCGCGCCGCCGGACGAGACCGAGGTCGTGTCCGGGGAGGCGGCCGAGGACGTGCACGCGCTGCTGGGCGAGGCGGCCGCCGAGCACGGGGAAGCGGCGGAGGTCATGTCGTTCGCGCCCGAAGGAGTGCACCCGCCCGAAGAGCCCCCGTCCGAAGGCCCCCCGCTGGCTGAGGCGAGCGCTGCAATCACTGAGCCCGCCGAAGAGGACGAGCCCGCTGAGGCGATGTCGGAGGCTGATGCGGCGGACGCGGAGGCTGAGGAAACGGTCGACGAGGACGAGGCGATCGACGAAGAAGCGTTCCGGGCCATCGAGCAGATGATCGACGAGCGGCTGCGGGCCGAAGGGCTCGATGACGTGCTGGATCCTGACGAGGAGGAGCCTGAGGGCGAAGCTCCACCTACCACATCGGGCGCCGACGACGCTGCAGATCCCACCGACGCCGCGGACACATCGGTCAACGCGCCGGACGAAGACCTGGACACGCTCATCCAGGAGCTGGAGTCCGCCCGCTTCGAGCCGCGCCACGACCTGGACGACCTGCCGGAGCCCCAGCTCGACAACGAGATCGAGGACATGGTCTCGGAGACGCTGGCGCGCATCTACGTCGCCCAGGACAAGTTCGAAGAGGCGGCGAAGGTCTACGAACAGCTCGCCATCCAGCAGCCTGACCGCTCGATTGCGTTTCTGCAGAAGGCCGCTGACATGCGGTCTCGCGCGGCGGGGGACGACTAGCCGTGCCGAACGATCCCTCTGACGATTCCGACGCTTCCCCGGCTCCGCTGCCCGCCCCGTACCGACAGCTCTGGGCGCGACGCTCCCGCCGCGTGGCCGGACTGATGAGCGGCACCTCGCTCGATGGCGTCGATGCCGTCATCGCACGGCTCGATGGCAGCGGGCGCACCCTGCAGATCGAGCAGGAGGCATTCATTCACGTGCCGTACCCCGAGGCGCTGCGCGACCTGCTGCTGGGCAACTCGGTCCCCGACTCCTCGTCCGTCCGCGACCTCTCGCAGCTCAACGTCCGCCTCGCCCACATCTACGCCGAGGCCGTCCGCCGGGCCGCCCGCGCCGCCGCCGTCGACCTGGAGGATATCGACCTGGTGGGCAGCCACGGGCAGACGGTGCACCACGTCCCGCAGGCCGCCGACTGCGCCGGGCAGGCCGTCACCTCCACGCTGCAACTCGGCAGTCCGTCGGTCCTGGCCACCCTGCTCGGCCTCCCGGTCGTGGGCGACTTTCGGCTGGCCGACATGGCGCACGGCGGGCAGGGCGCGCCGCTGGTGCCGTACTTCGATGCTGTCTTCTTTACGGACGACGAGGAGACGCGCGGGCTGCTCAACCTGGGCGGCATCGCCAACCTGACGGTGCTGCCCGCGGGCGGGGCGCTGGACGACGCTTTCGCCTTCGACACCGGCCCGGCCAACATGGTGCTGGACGCACTGGCCGAGCGGCTGCTGGACGCCCCGTACGACGCCGACGGCGCCACCGCCGCACGCGGTACGCTCGACAACGGCTTCGTGGCCGATCTGCTGCAGGACCCGTACTTCGCTCAGCCGCCACCCAAGTCGACCGGGCGCGAACACTTCGGCGCGGCGTTCGTGGATACGCTGCTGGCGCAGGCCGAGCGGCACGGCATCTCCGATCCGGCGGACCTGCTGGCCAACGCCACGCTGCTGACGGCGGCCTCCGTCTACCAGGCCTATGCGCAGTTCGTGCGGGACCGGCATCCGCTGGACGTGCTCATCGCCTCCGGCGGCGGCACGCGCAACGCCTTCCTCATGCAGACGCTGGCCGACAGCTTCGCGCCCATCCCGGTCCGCACGGTGGCCGACTATGGGCTGGACCCCGACGCCAAGGAGGCGCTGTGCTTCGCCGTACTGGCCCACGAGACCGTCAACGGCGTGCCGACGAACCTGCCCGCCGTCACCGGCGCGGCGGCCCCGGCCCTGCTCGGGAGCCTGTCCGTCCCGGCGTAGTCCGGTTTTCCGGGTTCTGCACCACCTTCGAACTCCCCCACTTCGAACTCTCTACCTTCCCGACGCATGTCGCAGACCTTAATCACTGAAATCGGCGAGTTTGCCCTGATCGACCGGATGGGCGAGGTGCTGGGCCCTGCTGAGGACGACAGCGTCCTGACCGGCTTCACCGACGACGCGGCCGTCTACCGCATCGGCGACGGGCGCGTGCACGTGGCGACGACGGACGCGCTGATCGAGGCCGTGCACTTCGACCGCACCTTCATCCCGATGGAGCACCTCGGCGTCAAGGCGATGGCCGTCAACGTGAGCGACGTGGTGGCGATGAACGCGCAGCCGCGCTACGCCACCATCGCGCTGGGCCTGCCCAACAACGTCTCCGTCGAGCAGGTGGACGCGCTGTATCGCGGGCTGCGGCAGGCCGCCCAGGCCTACGGCGTCACCATCGTCGGCGGCGACACGACGGCGGCGCGCTTCCTCACGCTCTCGGTCACCGTCATCGGCGAGGCGGACGAGGACGCCATCGTCTACCGCAGCGGTGCGCAGCCGGGCGACGTGCTGTGCGTGACGGGCGACCTCGGCGCGGCCTACGCGGGGCTCAAGCTGCTGCTCGAACAGCGCCAGCTGCTCCAGCAGGAAGGGGAGGATTACGACCCCGAGGACCTCTCGGCGTTCCAGTATGTGGTGCAGCGCCAGCTCGCCCCGACGGCGCAACTGGGCATCATCCGCGACTGGGCCGAGCGCGGCGTGCAGCCCCACGCGCTCATCGACATCTCGGACGGGCTGGCCTCGGAGGTGCACCACGTCTGCCGCCAGAGCGAGACCGGCGCGCTCGTCTACGCGACGGCGCTGCCCATCGCCCTGGAGACGCGCGACGCGGCGGACCGCTTCCGCGAAGACGTAGACCTATACGCCCTCTTCGGCGGCGAGGACTACGAACTGCTCTTCACACTCCCCGAGGACCAGCTCGACCGACTCGACGACACCACGTTCGTCGCCGTCGGCGAGGTCACGCCCGCCAGCGCCGGGGTCCGCGTCCAGACGCCCGAGGGCGACATGGTGGACCTGGAGTCGGGCGGGTACCAGCACTTCGGAGGCGATGGGATGGAGTGAGCGTCCCCATCCGAGGTCGTCGTGCGCTTTCGCTCGGCGCTGTCTGCACAGTTGAGAACGTAATGCGTAATGCTTGAGGCGTTCTGCCGAAGCGTCTGCTCGTGCCTATCACGCACCACGACGGCAGTAGCCGCACATCAGCCATCTGAGCCCGTATTGCGCATCCCGCAGCCGAGGACGCGGGTCGTGGCGGCGTGGTGGTCGAGCCAGGCGCGGCGCTGCTCTTGCCGATGCTGGTATCCGGGAGTCGCTGTGCCGATCGGCGAGCCCGGTGGCGTGTCGGGCAGGGTGCGGCGCTCGGCAGCCGAA
>JAAAOL010000463.1 GCA_009908885.1 Bacteroidota bacterium
GCTGATTCCATTGCCCACGGTTGCACCCGGACCGGATTCGATGCGATCCACGCTCCTTCTCGTCATTGTTTCACGGAAGGCTCGTCCAATCTTCTTGCCCCTTCGCTCGTAGCGGCGTCGATCTCACGAACAATGCCAGCAGGTCGAGGTAGGACGGTCCTTCATTATGCCGTTCCCGGTTCTCTCATGTCTCGGAAGCGGAATTTCCACGACCCGCTCTCCGGGATCCGCCGGGACCCCATCAAGCTGCGAAGGATGTATTCGTTCGCGGTTCTGTGTGGCCTGTCCCGACGCTTGGCGCACTTCGCTGCACCTCTCTCGTCGCTCACGCGGCGCAGCCCCTCCCCTGATAGCCCGTCTCTCCGCTACCCGCCCGGCTCCTGGCCGGAGCGCCCGTAGCCAACCTGAACACACTCTATGCAAACGTTCCGTTCGCTCGGCCTTTCCGAGCTTCTCCTCGCTGGCGTCCTCGACGCGGGCTACACCACTCCCACCCCCATCCAGACCCAGGCGATTCCCCTCGTCCTGGCCGGCCGCGACCTGGTCGGCAGCGCACAGACGGGTACCGGTAAGACGGCCGCCTTCGTCCTGCCCCTCCTCGACCGGCTCGCTGCGGACGAGCCCTCCCGCTCCGTGCGGGCCCTCATCGTCACGCCGACGCGCGAACTGGCTCTCCAGGTAGAGGCGTCGGTCCGCGCGTATGGTGCGGCCACTCCCCTGCGCAGCCTGGCCATTCTCGGGGGCGTCAGTATTCGGCCCCAGCTTCAACGCCTGGCCCGCGGCGTCGATATCGTCGTCGCCACGCCGGGACGCCTCATCGACCACCTTCAACGCGGCAGCATCGACCTCTCCCGGGTCGACGTGCTGGTCCTCGACGAAGCCGACCGCATGCTCGACATGGGGTTCATCCGGGACATCCGCAAGATCGTCAAGGCCACCCCGGCGTCGCGGCAGACGCTCCTCTTCTCGGCGACGATGCCGACGGCGGTTCGATCCCTCGCCCGCGACATTCTATCCGACCCCGAATACGTCGACATCGGCCACAGCCGCACCCCGGCCGAAACCGTCGTCCAACGGGTGTGCGCGGTGCCGTCCAATCGCAAGATGAACCTGCTCTACCACGTCCTGGAGCACGAGCCCGTCCACCACGTGCTCGTCTTCTCGCGCACGAAGCGCCGGGCTGACCGGGTCAAGAAGAAGCTCGTGAAGCGCGGCTTCGCCGCTGAAGTGATGCACTCGGACCGCTCGCAGCGTCAGCGGCAACGGGCCCTCCATGGCTTCCGCAACGGACGCGTCAAGGTCCTCGTAGCCACCGACATCGCGGCGCGTGGCATCGACGTAGATGGCATCTCGCACGTCATCAACTTCGACACGCCACGTCAGCCGGCAGACTACATCCACCGCATCGGCCGGACCGGTCGGGCTGAAGCCTTTGGAGAGGCGATCACGTTCGTCACGAAGGACGAGCGCACCTATCTCCGCCGGATCGAACGCCACACCGGCAGTCGCCTGATCCGCAAAGCGTACGAGGGCCTTACGGTCTGACGACGGCGCTCTGCGTCTGCACGGTGCCGGGTGCGGGACTCGAACCCGCACGGTGGATGCCCACCAACGGATTTTAAGTCCGTTGCGTCTACCAATTCCGCCAACCCGGCAAGGGCGACGCAAGCTATCGGTTTCTTACGCTGATTGCAACACGGCGTGCCCGGCCTGCACGCTCTCCTCACATCCTCCGAGGAAACATCGCGGGCCTGAGCAAGATAGGAGCTTTTTCGGAAGGTCGAACCTATTCAACTGCTTAGCCACCGCATGGCCCGTCCGTCACAGGACATTCTGGACCGGCTCCGGCACCTCACCCAGGCTCCCCTGCCGCAGGCGCATGTGCCCTACTCCGGGCGCCCCGCGTCCGCCGTGCTGCTCCTGGCCGATGGCGCCTGGGTGCCAGGCGTGCGTGTGGAGAGTGCGACGTTCTCCCTGATGCTGCCGCCGCTCCTGAACGCCGTCACGACGGCGATTGCTGTGGGGCGGACCGACATCGTCGCGGCGGTCCTGAGCCGTCCCGCCACTGTTGCGGATGCGGCGTACCTGGAGGAACTTCCCCACGCCAGGCTGCCCCGCATCGCGGACGATGCCTTCGCGGTGGAGGGCGCGCTGCCGGACGTCGCGGACCGCCTCGCCCCGTTCCTGTCGGCCCCGACGCCCGAGACCCCGGCGGACGGCGTCGCCCTGGCGCGGCAGGTGGCCGAGCGGGCCTTCGTGCCGGCCTCGCAATTTCCGGTCGGCTGCGTGCTGAAGACCGTGCAGGGGCGCCTGCTGCCCGGCGTCAACGTGGAGCACCCGGACTGGAGCCGCATCCTGTGTGCCGAACGCGCGGCCCTGGGGACGATGTGCAGCTACGGCCTATCCCCGGGCGACGCCCTGTACCTGACCTGCCTGCACGACGACGCCGGTACGCCCTGCGGCGCCTGCCGCCAGTGGCTGGTCGAGCGCGCGCCGTCGACGACCCTCTGGATGGACCGGGCAGCGATCCCCCCGGAGCGGGCCACCCCGGACGACCTGCTGCCGGGCGCCTTCAGCGGAGCCGCCCTGCCCCAGCCCACCTGGTAAAACGATATTCCCCCAAACCATAAGGTTGCTCCCCCACGGGCGCAACCTTTTTCAGATAGATGCCGCTTTCTACGGACTACCCATGGTTGCCCAACTTCTGATCTTCAGCGCGGGCCTCGTGGTGCTCTACCTCGGCGCCGAGTGGCTCGTGCGTGGGGCCGCCAGTCTGGCCCTGCGCTACGGCATTCGCCGCATCGTCGTCGGGATTACCGTCGTCGCCCTGGGCACCTCGATGCCCGAATTCGTCATCAACTTCTTCGCGGCCTTGGCCCATGAAGACAGCCTCGCGCTGGGCAACATCGTCGGCTCCAACATTTCCAACATCGCGCTGATCCTGGGCACCAGCGCTCTCGTCCTCCCGATGGCGGTGCGCCCGAGTACGCTCCGCAAGGAATACCCCATCATGATGGGCGTGATGATCCTCTTCTATCTCGTCGCGCTCGACGGCGTCATCAGCAAGCTCGACGGCCTGGTGCTGGTCTTCTGCCTGGTGCTGTTCATGGTATACCTCGTCATCGACGGGAAGCGGCATGCGCGCAAGGTCGACGCTGGCGACGAGGAGCCCGTCGAGGTCGACGCGGCGACGTCGCCGGTGTGGAAGAAGGTGCTCTTTCTGATCGGAGGCATCGCGTTCCTGGCCGTCGGGGCGCGCCTGATGGTGTATTCCGCTGTCAACATCGCGGAGTCGATGGGGATCGAGCCGGTCGTGGTCGGCCTGACGATCGTGGCGATCGGCACGAGCCTGCCGGAACTGGCGGCCTCGCTGGTGAGCGCTGTCAAGCAGGAGGCGGACATGTCCATCGGCAATGTGCTGGGCAGCAATCTGTTGAACGTGCTCTTCGTCGTGGGGCTGGTCGCCCTGATCCGTCCGCTCCAGGTAGATGCCGACTCGCTCTCGATCCACTTTCCCGTCATGCTCGGCTTCAGCGCCCTCCTGCTGCCCGTGGCGTGGACCAGCTACCAGATCTCGCGCGTGGAAGGCGGGATGCTCGTTACGGTCTTCCTCGGCTACATCGTCTACCTCATCTTCCCATACCTCTGATGTCCTCTGCCTTTCGCCTGTGCCTGTTGAGCGCTCTGCTCATCGCCGCGGTGCTGCCCGTCCGCGCCCAAACGCCGGACGCTTCCGCGACCGTCAAGTACTGGATCGCTTTTACCGACAAGCCGGACGCGGCCAAGACGGACGCCCGCGCCCACCTGAGCGAGCGCGCTCTGGAGCGCCGCCAGCGCCGGGGCACGGCGCCCGCTTCCCGGCTCGACGCGCCCGTCTCCGAGGGCTACCTCGACCGCCTGGAGCGCGTCGGCGTCACGCCGCTGGTCACGAGCCGCTGGCTGAACGCCGCGAGCGCCCACCTCACCGAGACGCAGGCCCGCCGCATCGCCGCGCTGCCCTTTGTCCGGTCCGTCCGCCCGGTCGGCGTCGTGGAGGACCTGCCGCCCCCGCCGCCGCCAGACGCTGCGCCGCCTCCGACGGCGCCCTACGCCACCAAGACGACGCGCATCGACTACGGCGCCTCCCGCACGCAGCTCGAACTGATGAACGCCATCGAGCCGCTGGAGCGCGGCATCAACGGCGCGGACGTTACTATAGGATTCTTGGATACGCAGTACAATGACTTCTCTCATCCAGCCTTCTCGACCCTTCGCTCCGAGGATCGCTTGATTGAAGTGCGCAACTTCACGGAAGGTCAAAGCTGTGGAACGAGCTTCCATGGAATGAACGTTGCCTCTACCGCCGTAGGGTTCGAAGAAGGTGAACTCGTCGGTCCAGGCTATGGAGCCCACGTTTTAGCTGCTACGACTGAATGCGTCGGATCGGAGACGAATCAGGAGGAAGACAACCTCGTGGCGGGCATGGAGTGGCTGGAGGCCGAAGGGGCCGACGTGGTCAACATCTCGCTGGGCTACACGACCTTCGACCCCGGCGAGCGGAGCTATACGCCCGACGACCTGGACGGCGACACGGGCGTGACGACCCAGATCGTCGACATCGCGGCGTCGCTGGGGGTAGTAGTGGTATCGAGTGCGGGGAACGAAGGGTGCAGCTCTCCCGACTTCTGCTGGTACTTCATCAGCACGCCGGCGGACGCGGACTCCGTTATCACCGTCGGCGCGGTGGCGGCTAATGGAACCAAGGCCGGTTTCAGCTCCTTTGGCCCGACGGCGGATGGGCGCATTAAGCCGGACGTGGCAGCGATGGGGGTTAGCGTTCGGTTTGCTTCACCAGGGGGCGGATATATTGCCAACAGCGGCACCTCGTTTTCGAGTCCGCTGGTGGCGGGCGTGGTGGCACAGATCCTACAGGTCAACCCGGACCTGAACCCCATCGACGTGCGGAATATCCTGCGCTGGACGGCCAGTCAGGCAGAAACCCCGGACAATCGCCTCGGCTGGGGCATCGTCAACGCGGACGCTGCCATCCAGGCCGCCGAGCAGACGGCCACGGCCACCACGCCGCCCGAGACGCCCTCGGCCTTCGGCGTGACCGCAGTCTACCCGAACCCGGTCCGCCAGCGGGCCACCGTCGAGGCCACCCTCCCGGCCAGCGGCTCGGTGCGCCTCACCCTATACAACCTCCTCGGCCAGCGCGTCGCCACCCCCTTCGACGGAGCGCTGCCCGGCGGCGTGCACCGCCTGCAGATCGACCTGAGCGGGCTCCCTGCCGGTCCGTACTTCTACCGCCTGGAGCAGGACGACCGCGTGGCGACGGGCACGGTGACGCGGATTCGGTAATCGGCTGCTGGATGTCGGAGCGTGCGAGGATGGGCGTAGGAGGACGCTGCGTTCATGCCTGATTCCGACCGCTGTCTGCCGTCAGCGGTCTGTCGTCCACATCTGTAAAACAATTCGCACGAGCGCCTCGTTGATCTGAGGCCATTTTTCTTCACCATCCTTTGTGTCGCATGTCGCTGTCGTTCGGATGGAGTCCGTGGCTGCTCGCGCTCTGTGCCCTCGTTGCGGCGGGCCTGACGTACTGGTCGTACCGGCGGACGGTGCCCGAGGTCTCGACCGGGCGCCGGGCCGTGCTGATGGGGCTCCGCTTTCTGGCCCTGTTCGTCGTCCTCTTTCTGCTCTTCGAGCCGATCTGGCGCACCCTGGACCGGGACGAGCGCCCGCCGCTGCTGGCCGTCCTCGTGGACGATAGCCAGAGCCTCAGCCTGACCACCGGCACTGAGGACGACTCGCTGCGCCTCAGCGACGCCGTCCGTGAGACCGTACGCACGCTGCCCCGGGATGCGCTGGGCGGCAACGTCCGCTTCTTCGCCTTCGACGCCCTCGTGGAGCGCCTGCCGGACGACGGGCCCGCCGACTCGCTCCGCTTCGACGGCAGCCGGACGGACATGGCGCAGGCCCTCGACGTGGTGCGGGACGAGCTGCGCGACCAGAACCTGGGCGGCGTGCTCCTGATCTCCGACGGCCAGTACAACACGGGCCGCAACCCGCTCTACCGCGCCGACCGCTACCCCGTGCCCATCTACACCGTGGCCGTGGGCGACACCACGCGCCGCCGCGACCTGCAGATCCGCCGCGTCACCACGAACGACATCGCGTACGTCGGCACCGAGCTGCCCGTCCAGGTCGGACTGCGCACCCAGGACTTCGGCGGCGAGCAGGTGGTCGTCAGCCTCACGCGGGGCGGCGAGCAGGTGGCCTCGTCCTCGCTGCGCCTGCCCGAAGGCACCGCCGAAGTGCCCGTGGATCTGACGTATACGCCGCAGGACGTCGGCTTCCAGCAGCTCGTCGTCAGCGTGACGCGCCTGCCGGGCGAGGTGACGCACCGCAACAACACCGAGACGTTCACTGTGCGGGCGATGGAGAGTAAGCGCCGCCTGCTCGTCCTGGGGGCCGCGCCGAGCCCCGACTTCGCCAACGTGCGGCAGCTCCTGCAGCAGGACCCCAACCTGGAAGTCACGACCTTCGTCCAGAAGCGACCGGGCACGTTTTACGAGGGCAGCCTCCCCGCGGACTTGAGCGCGTTCGACGTGATGGTGCTCGTGGGCTATCCGGGACGCCTGGCCGACGATGCCGCCATGCGCCGCCTGGCCGAGGCCGCCGAGGCAGGCACGCCCCTCCTCTTCCTGCTCACCCGGCAGACCGACCTCGATCACCTGCGCCAGCACTTCGCGGACGTGCTGCCCGTGGCCCCGGCCCGCCCCCGCACCACCTTCGCCGAGGCCTCGATGGTCGTCACCGCCCGGGGCGCACAGCATCCCATCCTGGAAGCCGCCGAGGACCGCCGTCAGCTGGGACAGCTCCCGCCGCTCTACATGAACGAAAGCCGCTGGGAGGCCAGCCCGGACGCCCGCGTGCTGGCAACGGTCGACGTGCGCGGCGTCGAACTGGACGACCCGATGCTCGTCGTCCGCCAGCGGACCGACACGCGCTCGGCAGCGCTGCTGGGTGCGGGCACGTGGCGGTGGAAGAACCTGCCCGAAGACCTGGAATCGCTCTCTGGCTTCTGGCCGCGCCTCTTCTCCAACCTGGTTCAGTGGCTGACGACGCCAGACGACGATCGCCGCGTGCGCGTCGAACCGGTACGCGACGTCTTCTCCGGCAGCGAACCTGTGGAGATGACGGGGCAGGTGTACGACGAGAGCCTGAACCCCGTGGACGACGCCTCCGTGGCCGTCGAGGTCACCGCGCCCGACAGTACGACGTATCCGTACACGATGGAGCCGGTGGGCAACGGGCGCTACGTGCTGGAGGCAGGCACCCTGCCGGAAGGCACGTATCAGTACGAGGCCGCCGCCGAGCGCAACGGGGTGGCCCTCGGCACGGATCGGGGCTCCTTCGCCGTCGGGGCGCTGACGCTGGAGTTCAAGGAGACGCAGGCCAACGCCGCCCTGCTCCGCCAGATCGCCCAGCGCTCCGGCGGGCAGTTCCTGCCGACGTCCGACCTCGCCACGCTGCCGGACCTGCTCCGCAGCTCGGAGCGCTTCCAGCCCACCGTCCGCGAAGAGACGCGCGAACGCGAACTGTGGCGCCTCCCCTGGCTGCTGGGCCTCATCGTCCTGCTCCTCTCGACCGAGTGGTTCCTGCGCAAGCGGAGCGGGATGGTATAGTCGCGCCGCCCGACGCGCCGTCTCATCCCCTTTCATTTTGGCCGTTTCGGGTTGATCAGCACCCCGCCCGGCGCGTGATGCGAGACCGCGATCGGCATGCGAAACGAGGCATCGACGAGGCGAGGATCGGACGTGCGTCGTTTCCTCGCTTCATCGTCTCGTCGAGAATATGATGCGTATTGCGTGATGCGTGAAAAAGCGCAGATGGAGCGATGGCCCTTCCCCATCACGGACCACGGACCACAACAGGCGACACCAGGATCCGGACATCAACCATCTGAATCAGTATTATCCCAGCGTTACGGACCCCCCTGTACGGCTTCGCGTACAGATACATCTACTGATCAGCGGTCGACTGCCTGAGCGTATATGGATTCGGTGCTTGCCCCCCCGACGGAGACGTTCAATGATCTCTCATCGATATCGAGCCTTCGGGACCTGCCCCCCGCCTTCTGCGAGTCGCTCGTTCGCATCCGGCGGCACCTGCACCAGCATCCGGAGCTGGGCTTCGAGGAAGAGTCTACGTCCCGCTTCATCCGGGAAACGTTAGAGCGGCACGACCTGACCGTCCGCGGCCCGATCGCCGAGACCGGCCTCTTCGTCGACATCCACGGCGAGCACCCCGGCGGCTGCATCGGCTACCGGGCCGACATCGACGCGCTGCCCATCCGGGACGCCAAGCAGGTGCCCTACGCCTCGCGCAATCCCGGCGT
>JAAAOL010000137.1 GCA_009908885.1 Bacteroidota bacterium
CATCTGCCCGTCGAAGGTCAGCGGCGCGGGGCCGCCCTCGCCGACGGTGAAGCTGCGCGTCGCCGACGCGGCGCTCGTCCCGCCGGAGCCCGTCGAAAAGACGCGCCAGAAGTACGTCTGCCCGGGCGTGAGTCCCGTCACCAGGTAGGTCGTCTGCTCGATCACGGCCGTGGCCACGAGCGTGCCCTCGGCGAAGTCCTCCGTCGTGGCGACCTCCACCCGGTAGCCCGGCGCGCCTACGTCCTCCCATTCGAGCTGGACCGTCGGCGTGAGGCCGGTAGCGCCATCGGGCGGGGCGATCAGGCTGGGGGCGGCGAACGTGGGAATTTCGGGCACCGTGACGACGATGCGGAACGCACCCGGATCCGACCACGGCCCGGCGCCGAGCTGGTTGACCCCGCGCACGCGCCACACGTAATTGCCGGGCCCGCTACGAATCATGGGAATACTCGTGCCCGTCGGTGTCGGCGTATAGATGGGGTCGCCGTCCGGAAAAGATCCTGCCGGATAGACCTCGACCTCGTAGCTCGCAGCCTGCGTCGCCGCCGTCCACCGTAGGCCGCCCAGACTCAGGATCGACCGCTCCTCGCCGCCCGTAGGCGCGACGAGTTCGACCGGCCCCGGCGGGCTCGTCGGTAGCGGCGCGCGGAAGGTGACCGGATCCGGCGGACGCGTGCCGAAGCTGACGGCGTCGCCGCCGTAGTTGCCCTCGTTCGAGCCGGCAGGCGTGATAAACTGGTTGCTCAGAAAGCCCGTGTCCGAGATGTAGGCGGCGAAGAGGCGGATGCCGTTGCCGCCCGGGCCGTCCTCCACGTCGATCACCGTACGGGGAATCTGCACCTCGAAGCCCTGATCCACATTGTCCTCCTCAGCCGTCGGGTTGGCGCCGACGGTCCCGTCGCCACCGAGGCCCGGAGCCGGAGCGCCGCCGAGGAACGTATTCGGGCCGCCGCTGCTGCTGAGCGTGTAGAGGTCCACGAAGTAGTTGCCGCCGAACGGCCCGCCGATGACGAGCGCATAGTCCGGCAGGAACCCGTCGTCGAACGTCGTTCCGCTGTTGAAGGCGGCGATGCCTCCCGGCGCATCCGTCCGACCGAAGTTGGCCACGTTGAAGCCGCCCGACCGCGAGTCGATGAAGACGAGAATGCGGTTGCTGGGATTGCCCGACGTCACGCTGCCCGCGACGCCGATGAACAGGTTGTCGGCGTCCTCGGCGGCGTAGAGCGCGTTGATGCGATGCAGCGGGCCGAAGCCCGGAGTCGGGCCGCCGTCATTCGTGTCGAGCAGCTCCCACAGCCCTTCGTCGAAGTCGCCGTCGAAGGCGATACCGCCGACGCTGACCGGCGCCGTCGTAAACGAGAACGCCGTAGCCCAGTCGCCGAAGCCGTCCGCGTCGCCCGCTCGTGCGCGCCAGTAGTACGTCACGTTGTTGTCCAGCGGGCCGACCGGCAGGCTGGTCGCGGTCACGTCGTCGCGGTCCACCACGAGGTCGCCCGCCGCGAAGCCCGGGGCCGTAGCTACCTGCACGGCGTAGCGCGTCGCGCCCGTCACGCTGCTCCACGTCAGCGTCGGCTCTGTGGCGACGTCCATCGCGCCGTCGGCGGGCGTCTGCAGCGTGGGGGCAGGGAGCGCCTGCCGCGTCGAGAAGCTGGCCGAGGCGAAGGCGCTCGTCACCTGGCCGTTGCGGCTGCGCACGCGCCAGTAGTAGGTCGTGCCGCTCTGCAGCGACGGCTCGGTGTATTCACTCGGCGTCAGGTTGATGTCCGTAATCAGCGTGCCGAAGGCGGGGTCGGTCGAGAGCTGGAAGTCGTAACTCGCCGCGTTGGCGGCATCGCTCCAGTCGAAGAAGACGTTGTCGAAGTCGAGCCCGGTGGCGTTGTCCGCCGGCGCCAGCAGGGTGGGCACGGCAGGCGGAGTCGGGGCGAGGTAGGTGACCGGATCCGGCGTGGCCTGGCCGAAGTCGACTGCGCCGCCGCCGAAGTTGCCATCGCCCGAACCGGCGGGCGTGATGAACTGATTGCTCAGGAAGCCCGAATCTCCGATCAGGGCGGCAAAGAGCTGCACGCCGTTCGTAGTGGGCTCGAAGCCGAGGATCGACTTCGGGATCTGCACCTCGAAGCCGAGATCCTGGTTGCTGCTGTTCGGCGGGGTCTGTACGCCGATAGCGCTCCCCGGCGTGCCGACGCTGCCGTCCGTGCCCGCGAGGAAGTTGTTCGGCCCGCCCGCGTCGCTCAGCGTGTAGAAGTCGGCGAAGAAGTCGCCGCCGAACGGTCCGCCGAGCACCAGCACGTAATCCGGCGCGAAACCGGGGTCGAAGGTCGTTCCGCTGTTGAAGTTGTTGATTCCCGGAGGCGCGTCCGTGCGGCCGAAGTCGGCCAGGTTGAAGCCGCCCGCCTCGGAGTCGACGAAGACGAGGATGCGGTTGCCCGTCAGCAGCTTGCCGCCCACGCCGAGGTAGAGGAAGTCGGCGTCGTCATGGGCCGAGAGCGAGGTGATGTACTGATCGCCGAAGCTGCTGGCCGGGCCGCCATCGTTCGTGTCCAGCAGATCCCACAGTTCGTCCGTGATGTCGCCGTCGATCGTGGGGACGGCGACGGGCGCGGTGCCGTGGTACGGGCCGCCGGGCAGCGTGTTGAAGTCGGCGTCGAAGCCCGGGTTGCCGCCCGTCACGTCGCCGGGGACGGTCACGTCGGCGAAGAAGGCGGTGCTGCTCACCACGAACGCAAAGGCCGACAGCTCGCCGGTGGCGGTGATGCCCAGCTCGCTGAACGGAATGGCGACTTCGTAGCCCTGGTCGGCCCCGCCGCCGTTGTCGAACGCATGGGTCACGGCCCCGCCGGTGAAGAAGCCGGAGTTCGAGGTCGCCGTCCCGGACTGGTCGATCGTGCCGACGAAGCCGCCGTTGGGCGTCCCGCCGACGTACGAGGCGCCGTCGACGAAGACGTTCGTGGCCCCGTTGCCCGGGTTGAGCGCGAACCCGTAGGCCACCTCGAAGTCCGCAGCGAATCCGGCATTCGAGCCGCCGTTGCCGCCGAGATAGTGGCCGCCCCCGCCGAAGCCGAGCCCCGTGCCTGCGGGGACGCCCGCGACCTCGCTGAAGCCGAGCCACAGGCCGATGGCGTTGTTACTTCCGGTGTCCAGCGTGCCCTCGACGCCGAGGTACAGCACGTCGTTGGCCAGGTCGGCGTAGTAGACGATCTCCTGCACGTCGATGTTAGCGCCGAAGCCGCTGTTGGCGTTTTGCTTCGTGGCGAGCGTCTGGTAGTCGGCGTCGCTGAGGTCGCCGTCGACGGTGGGCTGGGCCTGCGCGCCGAGTGGCAGGAGCAGGAGCGCGAGGAGTACGGTGGGGAGCATGAAACGCATCATGACAGCGACGGGAGCAATTCATACATTGGACCGGGGCGGAGGCGCTTTCATGTGGGTCTGTAAGCGCTTACATCTCCGCTCAAAGAAGACGGCGGTCGGTGCCGCCTTGAATCTTACGATACAGCATACGGCGGATGGGATCAAGCCGCTCCCGCACCGAAAAGCAAGGAGGCTCACCGCACCGTCGCCCTCTCGCTCATCGTGCTCCTCAATTACTCTGCCCTCGCACCATGCTCTGCCTACGTTCGACGGCTGTCGCGTGCCTTCTGCTGCTGGCCGCCGCGCTTTCAGTCCAAGCCCAACCGGCGCGCCCTGCGCTCACGGTCGACACCATCATGCAGGACCACGAGACCTGGATCGGCGACTGGCCGGGCAGCCCGTTCTGGTCGGAGCACGGCGATACGCTCTACTTCCGCTGGAATCCAGAGGGGGCGTTCCTGTCGGACTCGCTCTACCGCGTCCCGCGCAGCGGCGGCACGCCGGAAAAGGTGCCGCCCGCCGACCGCCGCACGCTGGGCCCCACGTTCGACGGATGGCGCCATGGCGAGTACGTCTACGACGCCGACTTCGCACGCAAAGTGTATGCCCGCGACGGCGACCTCTATCTCTACGATCGCACCGACCGCACCCGCACGCGCCTGACCAAGACGCAGGCCCGCGAGCAGGATCCGCGCTTCAGCCCCGACGGCGCGCACGTCGTCTTCGAGCGCGACGACAACCTCTTCCGGCTCGACCTGGCGACCGGCGCGCTCGCCCAGCTGACGGATCTGCGGTCCGGCACCGATCCGGAAGAACCCACGCCGAGCGAACAGGACGCCTTTCTCGAACAGCAGCAACTCGACCTGTTCGAGACGCTCCGCACGGAGCAGGAAGAGCGCGAGGCCGCTGAGGCCGCCCGCGAGCGCGACGCGGAGGCCGACGCGCCGCCGCCCACGTTCTACACGGGCGACAAGCGCATCGAACAGCTACAACTCGACCCCACCGGGCGTTACGTCACCTTCGCCCTTACCTCCGATGCCGACGCCACGCCGACGACGCTGGTCAGCTACGTCACCGAGAGCGGCTACGCCGAAGAACTCACCGCGCGGCCCAAGGTCGGCGCCCCGGGCGACACGTACGAGCTGTACGTGCAGGACCTCCAGCGCGACACGACGCTCCAGGTCGACCTGCACCAGCTGCCGGGCGCCTACGACGTGCCCGTGTTTCTGAAGGAGCAGGGCGCCGAGCTCGACTCGACCGAGGCGAAGCGGCATCTGTTTGCCTACGGGCCGTACTGGAGCCCGAGCGGGCAGCACGCCGTCCTGGAGGTGCGGGCGCGTGACAACAAGGACCGCTGGATCGTCCGCCTCGACCCCGCGACGCAGGACCTCACCGTGCTCGACCGGCAGCACGACGACGCCTGGATCGCCGGGCCGGGCATCTCGTGGTGGGGCGGCGCCTCGACGCTCGGCTGGCTACCGGACGACCGCCACATCTACTTCCAGAGCGAGGCGACCGGGTACAGCCACCTCTACACCGCGGACGTCGAGACGGGCGCGGTCACCCCACTCACCGAGGGTGACTTCGAGGTGTTCGATCCGATGCTTTCGCGGGACGGTACGACGTGGACGTTCGTCAGCAGCGAGGTCTCGCCGCACGTGCGGCACGTCTACCAGATGCCCGTCGACGGCGGCCCGCGCACACGGCTGACCACGATGACGGGCAACAACGCCTACGCCATGGCGCCGACGGAAGACCTGCTGGCGCTCCGCTACTCGTTTACCACACAGCCGCCGGAGATCTACCTGAAGCCGCTGGCCGGTATGGAGGCCGCGCCCGAACGCATCACGCACTCGACGACCGACGACTGGGAGGCGTATCCGTGGCGGACAGGCGAGATCGTCCGCTTCATGGCTTCTGATGGCGTCGAGGTGCCCGCGCAGCTCTTCGTGCCAGAGACGCCCAACGGCGCGGCGGTGCTGTTCGTGCACGGCGCGGGCTACCTGCAGAACGTGCACCGCTGGTGGAGCAGCTACTTCCGCGAGTACATGTTTCACAACCTGCTCACCGACCTCGGCTACACGGTCCTCAACGTGGACTACCGGGGCTCGGCAGGCTACGGGCGCGACTGGCGGACGGCCATCTACCGCCACATGGGCGGGCGCGACCTGGGCGACTACGTGGACGCGCAGCGGTACCTGGAGGAGCGATTCGACATCCCGCCGGAGCGCAGCTTCATCTACGGCGGCTCGTACGGCGGCTTCCTCACGCTGATGGCGCTCTTCACCGCGCCGGAGCACTTCGGTGGCGGCGCGGCGCTGCGCAGCGTCACCGACTGGGCGCACTACAACCACGCCTACACGGCCAACATCCTGAATACGCCCGCGCAGGACTCATTGGCCTACGCCCGGTCCTCGCCCATCCACTTCGCCGAGGGCCTGGCCGATCCGCTACTGATGGCGCACGGGCTCATCGACACCAACGTGCAGCCGCAGGACATCTTCCGCCTCTCGCAGCGCCTCATCGAACTGGGCAAGACGGACTGGGAGCTGGCGATGTATCCGGTAGAAGGCCATGGCTTCACTGAGCCGTCGAGCTGGACTGACGAGTATCGCCGCATCCTGGAGCTGGCCGGGCGCAGCGTCGGCCCGGAGGCGGCTGCGCAGGCGGCTGCGCAGGAGGCCGTGCCGGTGCTGGACGGGGAGGGCGACGGGCATTGAACGAAGTGGCGTGCATGATGTCTAACAGGAGAGTCGTGATCATGGATGGGAGGTGCACCGATGAAAGTCCCCGTCACTGAAGAGGGCGTTTTGATTCCTCGGGAATGGCTCGAAGGAGCCCCTATCGCTGAATTGAAAAAGGAACGGGGCGTGATTACCGTCGTGCCGCTCCGCAGCGAGCAAGCGCCTGCAGACCAACCGGAAGCCGACCGGCTCGTGCCGGAATCTACCCTTGCGGGATTGTGGAAGCATCGGGCGGACCTTGGAAAGAGCACGGAATACGCCCGTTCGTTGCGCGAGAACGCTCAGCATAGAGAGATTCGCTGACGCCCTTGCTTCTGCTCGATACCGACATCATGATCGACGTGCTGCGAGGCTACGATCCTGCGTTGGAATGGCTTCGTGAGGTGCCACTATCGTCGATTTGCCTGCCCGGGTTCGTGGTGATGGAGTTGTTGCAGGGATGCTCGAATAAGGGCGAGCAAGACGTCTTGCAGCGTGAGTTGCAGCCGGTCCAGGTCGTCTGGCCGCAGCCGGAGACTTGTGACCGGGCGCTGCGCCAGTTTTCATTTCTACACCTCAGTCATGGAACCGGAGTGCTCGACATGCTCATCGGTGCCCTGGCCGTCGAATTGAATCTGCCCCTGCATACGTTCAACACCAAGCACTATCGGGCTATTCCGGGGCTGGAGTTGATACAGCCCTACGAGCGTTCGTAGACGCGTGCCGCCGTATTCTGGAGCTGGCCCGGCGCAGCATCGGCCCGGAGACGGCGGCCCGAGAGACGGTGCCCGTGCTGGACGGGGAGGGCGTTAGTGGGAGGCGTCGCCGGTCGCTTCGGATGTCACCACAGCGGTGAGGGCTATGAGTCTTCGGAAGGGAGCTCCATCAACCGTCGCATCTCGGCGATAAAAGCTGTGGTTTCATTCACGAGCCGTAGAGTTTCCTCGCGTTCGAAGAACGTGGTGCCCTCGGCGTAGTCGGCCATCAAGCGAGCATCCAGTGTGCGCCGAAAAATGTCGGCGAAGCGTTTATCGAGTTGACCGGAGCGGACGAAGTGGCGGCCCAGCAGCGTAAAGACACCTTTGTGGGTGCGAGCGTCCAGGTCGTTCTGGACAAGGAGTGCTTTGGCCGCTGAAAAGACGGCATAGTAGGCCCGGTTCATAGCCGATTCGTAGTCCTCGGCAGCGATGTCGCGTCGGGCAGCAGCAAGGCGGCGGTCGGCACGTTCCAGCAGGACCGACGAGCGGCGATTCATACGACGACGCCCTCGGCCTGAATTTCTCGCAGAAGTGGAAGTTCTCCTGCCTCGACGGTCGTCTCGGAAATAGGCAGTAGTGAAATCAGTAGCTCATGCTCCAGGCTCAGGTCCGTGGCAATTGCACTCATGCGACGCAATTCCCTGAGGGGCTGAACCGATCCGCGAAGGATGACCATCACGTCTACGTCGGAGTCGGGAGTTGCCTCACCGCGTGCGTGTGAGCCATAGAGCACGATACGCACCAGGCGATCGCCGTAGAGTGCCTGCAGCGCCTGGTGGAGAGCTTTCAGTGCAGTCTGAACAGCCGGAGCCATGGTGCGAAGCGTGAAGAGGGACGGGACAAAAGTACATCATAAAACGACAGGCATGGCCTTTCGTTCGTTACGGCTCAATCCGTCGTCGTCGGCACGATGGCGCTGAACGTGTCGCCCCAGCGGTCGGTGACCTCCACGCGCACCTCGGCCTCGCCGGAGGGGGCCGGGGCGTAGAACAAGTGGCCGGTCGGGACGGGCTCGACCCACGTGCGGCGCTCGGGCTTGTCGCTGCCCCGGTGCAATTCCTCGGAGCGCGGATCGGTGCCCACGCGCCGGGCCATCGCCCCCCGGCGGACGCCGTCCTCGTACCAGACGACGGTCCATTCCGGGTCCCAGTCCCACACGTTGACGACGAACTCGTCCGGCGCCGTCGGATCGCTCCCGGCCGCATAGGTGCGCAGCTGATGGTCGAGGGCGTGGCCGGTAGCCTTGTGACGCCAGCGGAGCGACTCGCCGCGCACCTCGTAGAGCGCGTAGCCATTGGGCGTGCCGTCGTGGCAGATCGGGCCGCTCCACCACGCGCCGCACGTCGCCCCGCGGATGTGCTCGTGGACGCCGTCCTCGAAGACGTGCTCAGTCTCGTGCGTGTGCCCGGAGATGATGTGCGCCCGGTACGGCTCCAGCAGCCGGTACAGCGCGGCCCGGTTCGTGATGGAGATGTGCGGCGAGGGCTCGGACTCACCCTGGCGGCGGTGCTGCGTGCTCAGCGCCGGGATGTGGACGAAGACGACGACGGTG
>JAAAOL010000205.1 GCA_009908885.1 Bacteroidota bacterium
CCGCGCAGCACCTCGTCCTCGCCGCCGACCAGTTCGTCGTGCAGCGCCCGAGCGCCGAGGAGCCCGACGGGCGCTCCGTCCTCGCCGGGTATTCCTGGTTCAGCGACTGGGGGCGCGACACCATGATCGCCCTGCCGGGCCTGACGCTGGCCACGGGCCGTCCTGCGCTCGCCGCGACGATCCTGCGCACGTTCGCCCGCCACATCGACCGGGGCATGATTCCCAACCGCTTTCCGGACGCGGGCGACGTGCCAGAGTACAACACCGTAGATGCCACGCTCTGGTTCGTCGAGGCGGTCCGCGCCTACCACGCCGCCACGGACGATGACGACCTGCTCCGCGACCTCTTTCCGGTGCTGCAGGACATCGTCGAAGCCCACTGGGAGGGCACGCGCTACCGTATCCGGGTCGACCCGGCGGACGGGCTGCTGGCCGCTGGTGAGCCAGGGACGCAGCTCACCTGGATGGACGCCAAGGTGGACGACTGGGTCGTGACGCCGCGCATCGGCAAGGCGGTGGAGATCAACGCCCTCTGGTACAACGCCCTCCGCACGTTGGCGATGGTCGCGCGTCGGCTGGGTGCGCCCGCCGCGTCCTACGAAGACGCCGCCGAGCGGGTGGCGGCCCACTTCGACCGGTTCTGGAACGCCGAGCGCGGCTGCTGCTTCGACGTGATCGACGGCCCGGACGGCGACGACCCGGCGCTGCGTCCGAACCAGCTGCTCGCCGTAGCGCTCCCGCACAGCGCCCTGACGCCCGAGCAGCAGCGCCGCGTGGTCGACCACTGCGCCCGGCACCTCCTCACGCCCGTCGGGCTGCGCAGCCTCTCGCCCGAGCATCCCGACTTCGCCACGCGGTACGGCGGCCCGCCCCGCGAGCGCGATGCCGCCTACCATCAGGGGACCGTCTGGAGCTGGCTCATCGGACCGTTCGTGCAGGCCCATCTCTGTGTCTACGACGATCCGGTGCAGGCCCGCACCTTCCTCACGCCGCTGCTCGACCACCTGGAGGCCCACGGCCTCGGCAGCATCAGCGAAATCTTCGACGGCAGCCCGCCCTTTACGCCCCGCGGATGCCCGGCTCAGGCCTGGGGCGTCGCCGAGGTGCTGCGCGCCTGGACACTGACGCAACGAGATGTCCACCAGGCCTGATGTGCGGCTCCTGCCGTTCGTCCGTCGCCGGAGCGAAGAGGTGATCCCCACCCGGCGCTGTCCTCTGGGACCTGCTACGTCCGCGCTCAGCGCGACCGGGCAACTGCCCGCAAACTTCACGCAGGGGCGCAGCCGATGATTAAGGAGATGCTATCATTGGCCGATAATAGGGCGTACAGAACAGCTTCTGGCATCCGCCCAGCTTGACCATGTAGACGCCTCTTCGGGCCGCCGCGTCGTTCGGAAAACGGAGGAAGCCAGCCCTACTCATATTCATCGGGCAACCCATGGCTGCCTCCCACGAAACACGCTCTCCCGACGCCTCTGACGACGCGCGCGACTTCGCCGAGCGTATCGTGGCGACCGTCCGTCAGCCGCTCGTCGTTCTGGACGGGGATCTCCACGTGCGGTCGGTCAATGCGGCGTTCGAGGACACCTTCGAGGTCAGCCAGGACGACGTCCTCGGACAGTACATTTTCACACTGGGCAACGGCCAGTGGGACATCCCCGAGCTGCGCCGCCTCCTGGGCGAGGTGCTGCCTCGTGACACGCAGGTGGTGGACTACGAGGTGGAGCATTTCTTTCCGGACATCGGGCGGCGGATCATGTGGCTCAACGCCCACCAGATGGCCCAGCCCGCGAACGGATCCGCCTTCATCTTGCTGGCCATCGAAGACGTCACCGAGCGCCGCCGGGCGCAGCGACAGCTGGAACGCTATGCCGCCGATCTGAAGCGGACCAACGAAGAACTGGACAACTTCGCCTACGTGGCCTCGCACGACCTGCGGGCGCCACTCCGCAACATCGACAACCTGGCGCAGTGGCTCACCGAAGACCTGGGCGACGACCTGCCCGACGACTCGCAGCGCCACCTCCGGCTCCTGCGGCAGCGCGTGCAGCGCATGGAGCGCCTGCTGGACGACCTGCTGAAGTACTCCCGCGCCGGTCGCTACAGCTACGACATCGACACCGTCGACAGTCAGGCGCTGGTCCACGACATCGTCCACATGCTGGACGTGCCCCCGGCGTTCACCATCGACGTCGCGCCCGACATGCCGACGCTCCGGGCCGCCCGCGTGCCGCTGGAGCAGGTGCTCATGAACCTCATCAGCAACGCGGTGAAGCACCACGACCGTCCGGACGGACGCGTGACCGTGCAGGCCCGGACGGACGGCGAGCACGTCGTCTTCGAGGTGGCCGACGATGGGCCCGGCATCGCGCCGCAGTATCAGGAGCGCATCTTCGGCATGTTTCAGACGCTGCGGCGGCGCGACGAGGTGGAGGCCAGCGGCATCGGCCTGGCGCTGGTCAAGAAGCTGGTCGAGCACGTCGGCGGCAGCGTCTCCGTCGCGTCGGAGGAGGGCCAAGGTACCACGTTCCGGTTCACCTGGCCGCTCGACGAGGCCGCGTATCGGGCGCAGCAACAAGCTGGGGTCGCGGTCTCTCCGTAGCACCGCCCGTTCCTTCACATCGCGTATCGTTCACTGATTGCATCCTCACCGTGCCCGACGATCCCGTCACCATCTTACTGGTCGAAGACAACGACGTCGACGCGGAGGCCGTGCGGCGAGGGTTGCGCAAGAACAAGGTCGCCAACCCGATCCGCCGGGCGCGCGATGGCGTGGAGGCGCTGGAGATGCTGCGCAGCGACGATCCGGAGACGGCGGTGTCTCCGCCCTACATCATTCTGCTGGATATCAAGATGCCCCGGATGGACGGTATCGAGTTTCTGGAGCACCTGCGGGACGACCCGGACCTGCGCCAGAGCATCGTGTTCGTGCTCACGACCTCCGACGATGAGCGCGACAAGTGGGCCGCCTACGAGAAGAACATCGCGGGCTACATCCTGAAATCTCGCGTCGGCGAGGACTTCGTCCACCTGATCGAGATGCTGGGCCACTACTGGCGCTACGTCGAGTTTCCCCCGGAGCGCCGGAACTCCCCTCAATCCTGACTTCACGTCATGCAACCTGTACCAGATACGTTGAAGGTCCTCCTCGTAGAGGATAATGACGTCGATGCGGAGGCCGTACTGCGGCTGCTGCATCATACCGCGCCGGACTTTACAATCGTGCGTACGGCGACCGTGTCCGAAGCTCACGCGCACCTGGAGGCCGAGCCGGTCGACGTCGTCCTGCTGGATCTAGGCCTGCCCGACAGCCAGGGACTGGACACCCTGGAGGCCGTGCGTGCCAGTGCGCCGGACGTTCCGGTCGTCGTACTCACCGGGAGTCTGGAGGACGAGGAGAACGGGGTGGAGGCTCTCCGGCGCGGGGCGCAGGATTACCTGCTAAAGGACGATCTCGACGAACGGCTTCTGCGGCGCGTGGTGCAGTACGCCGTCGAGCGTCGGCGGGCCGAGCAGCGGCTGCAGCGGGAGCGAGACCTCCTGCGGCAGACCCAGCGGCTGGCCGGCGCCTGGGAACTCGATATCGAGAGCGGGCGCACCTTTTGGAGCGAGGAGGTCTATCGGATCCACGAACTCCCCGTCGGGACGGACACTCACGTGGAGCAGGGTATCAACTTCTACGCGCCGGAGTGTCGGTCCGTGATACAGAAGGCGGTCGAGCAGGCCATCGAGGAGGGGACGCCCTTTGATGTCGAACTGACCATCATCACGGCTAAGGGCAACCGGCGCGACGTGCGGGCGGTCGGGGAGGCTATCGAAAAGGACGGCTCGGTGGTCAAGCTCGCGGGTGCGTTTCAGGACATCACCCCGCAGAAGGAGGCCGAGCGTAAACGGCAGCAGGCGCTCGAAGAGGCCCGCCACGAGCGGGCGCAGTTGCGGACGATCTTCGAGCAGACGCCCTCGTTCATCGCCGTCGTGCTGGGGCCGGACCACGTCTTCGAGTACACGAACGAGCGCTACCAGCAGCTCATCGGCCACCGGGACGTGATCGGAAAGCCTGTGCGGGAGGCCGTGCCCGAAGTCGTCGAGCAGGGCCTCGTGGAGTTGCTGGATCACGTCTATGCGTCGGGAGAGCCCTACCAGGCCGAGCGACGCGACATCCTCCTGCAACGCCAGCCGGGTGCGGACCTGGAGGAGCGCTACGTGGACTTCGTGTACCAACCGCTGCGGAACCCTGATGGGAGCGTGCGGGGCATCCTCGCGCAGGGCGTGGACGTGACCGACCGCGTGGAGAGCGAGCAGGAGGCGGACGAGGCGCGCCGAGCCAACGAAATGATCCTGGCCCACATCCCGGATGTCGTCTGCACGGTCGACCCGGACCAGCGGTTCGTGCAGGTCAATCGGGCCAGCGAGACGGTGTGGGGCTATGCGCCGGAGGAACTGGAAGGGCAGCCGTATCTCGACCACGTCCACCCGGACGACGTCGAACGTACGACGGCCAACGTCCGAGAGGTGCTGGAGCAGCGTCTTCCGGAAGGTAAGGTCGGGCCGTTCCGGTTCGAGAATCGCTACGTCCGTAAAGACGGCAGCGTGAGGACCATGCAGTGGTCGGCGGTCTGGTCGGAGGCGGACGCTCTTTTCTTCTGCGTCGCCCGCGACGTCACCGAGCGCCGCCAGCGGGAGCAGCGCCTTCAGCTGCTGGCTGCCAGCGTCGCCGAGGCCAACGAGGCCGTCGTCATCACCGGCGCTGCGCTGAAGCCCCCCGGCCCGCGCATCGTCTTCGTCAACGAGGCCTTCACCCGCATGACAGGCTACTCCGCCGATGAGGTGCTGGGCGAGACGCCCCGCATCCTGCAGGGACCCGAGACGGACCGGGCCGTGCTGGATCGTCTCAAGGAATCCCTCATGCGCGGAGAGCCCTATCGGGGGGAGACGGTAAACTACCGCAAGGACGGACAGCCCTACACGGTGGAGTGGTCCATCACGCCGGTGGAGGACGAGGAAGGCACGATTACCCACTACGTCTCCGTCCAGCGCGACGTGACCGAGAAGCGCGAGGCCGAGCGTCAGCAGGCCCGCCTCGCGGCGATCGTCGCGTCGTCGGACGATGCCATCCTGAGCAAGACCCTCGACGGCATCGTGACGAGCTGGAACGCCGGGGCCGAACGGCTCTACGGCTACACGGCGGAGGAGATGGTGGGCCAGTCCGTGGCTCGCTTCATCCCCGAGGACCGGAAGGACGAGTTGGACCGCATCATGGCCTCCGTCCGAGAGGGGCGATCGGTCAGCTTTCAGGAGACGATCCGACAGCGCAAGGACGGCAGCCGCGTCTCGGTGGCGCTCACCGTCTCGCCGGTGCGGGACGCTGCAGGAAAGGTCATCGGCGCCTCGGCCATCGCGCGGGACATCACCGAGCGCAAGCAGATGGAAGAAGCGCTGCAGGCCAGCGAGGAGCGCTACCGCCGCATCGTGGAGACGGCCAACGAAGGGATCTGGCAGATCGACGCGGAGGGGAGAACCACGTACGTCAACGCCGAGATGGCCGACATGCTGGGCTACACGGTGGAGGAGATGGCGGGCATGCACCTCTTCGAGGCGATGGACGCGGAGGGGCGGGCTCGCGCCGAGGAGCTGCTGGTCGACCGGCAGCAGGGCGTGCGCGCCCAGCACGAGTTCACCTATCAGCGCAAGGACGGCGAGCCGCTGGAGGCGCTCGTCGGCACGGCGCCGCTGCTGGACGAGGACGGGACCTACCGGGGGGCGCTGGCGATGGTGACCGACATCACCGAGCGCAAGCAGGCCGAAGAGGCGCTGCGGCGGAGCCGGGAGCGATTGGCCACGGCGCAGCGCATCGCGGGGCTGGGACACTGGGAGCGCAACCTGGAGGAGGAGACGCTCTTCTGGTCCGACGAGACGCGCCGCATCTTCGGATGGGACGAGGACGAGGCGGTCACGTACGAGACGTTCATGGAGGCCGTCCACCCCGACGACCGCGAGGAGGCGCGTCGCCAGCAGGAGGGGGCGCTCCGGGGCGAGGCGCCAATCGACATGGAGTACCGCGTCCGTCGCCCCGATGGCACCGAGCGCATCGTCCACGAACAGGGCGAGGCTACGTTCGACGCAGCGGGCACGCCGATGCAGATCGCGGGCACCGTGCTCGACGTCACCGAGCGCAAACGTGCCGAGCAGGAGCTGCGGGCCAGCGAGGCGCTCAAACAGGCCGTGCTCAGCTCCATGCTGGCCGAAATTGCGGTGCTGGACGACGACGGCACCATCGTGGCCGTCAACCGGCGGTGGGAAGAATTCGCCATCCAGGGGGGCGATCACGACCTCCGCCACACCGGCGTGGGCGTCAACTACCTGGACGTCTGCGAGCGCTCTGCTGACCGGGGAGACGACCTCGCCCGGGAGGCGCTGGACGGCATCCGCGCTGCGCTCCGCGAGGAGCGGCAGACGTTCGTACAGGAATATCCCTGCCACGACGGGAAACAGGAGCGGCGCTTCCGCATGGAGGTGACGCCGCTGGGGACCGACGTAGGCGGGGTCGTGGTGGCGCACCACGACGTGACGGACCATCACAAGGCGAGGCAGCAACTCGTCGCGGCCAAGCGGGCCGCCGAGCAGATGAATGACCTCAAGAGCGCCTTCCTGGCCAACATGAGCCACGAGATCCGCACGCCGCTCACGTCCATCATCGGGTACGCCGAGCTGCTGCGCGAAGAGGCCGACGGGAGCCTCGACGCCGAGTTCGTCGACATGATCTATCGGGGCGGCCACCGCCTGCAACGGACGCTCAACTCCGTGCTGGACCTGGCCCAGCTCGAAAGTGCCACGCTCGACCTGTCGTGGGAGCCCTGCGATGTCCGGGCGTTGGTGCTGGACACCGTGGACCTGTTCCAGCAGGAAGCGGCGAGGAACGCGCTGGACCTGCACGCCGACGTGCCCGACGCCCCCGTCCTGGTGCAGACCGACCAGGGCGCCCTCACGCGCATCCTCAACAACCTGGTCAGCAACGCCCTCAAGTTCACCCCGGAGGGTCACGTGCGCCTGGGACTCGCCGCCACCGAAAGCGAGGTGACGCTCTCCGTGCAGGATACGGGCATCGGGATCAGCGACGACTTCCAGGACCGCCTGTTCGAGCCCTTCACGCAGGAGTCGACCGGCCTGAGCCGGGATTACGAAGGCGTCGGGATCGGCATGACCATCGTCCAGCGCCTCGTCGAGCTGCTCGGCGGGACGCTGGAGGTGTCCAGCGAGAAGGGGGCGGGCACGCTGTTCACCGTGGCGATCCCCCGGCGAAGCTCCGCGCGCATCCCGGCGGCGCATGAGGACGACGCTGGGCGCCGGACCACCCGGGAGCCCGTCCCAAACAGTGCCCAGGCCCTGACCGTGCTGGTCGTGGAGGATCACGAAGAGACGCGCCACCTCCTGAAGGTCCTGCTCGACGAGCGGCACACCGTCATCGGGGCCGCCACGCCGGAGGCCGCGCTGGAGACCGCGTCGACACATACCTTCGACCTCGCCATCATCGACATCAACCTGAAGGCCGACCTCGACGGGACGGACGTGCTGCACCGCCTGCGCGCCTCGCCCCGGCATACCAACCTCCCGGTGATCGCGTGCACCGCCTATGCCCTCCCCGGCGACGCCGAGCGCCTCATGGCGAATGGGTTCGACACGTACCTGGCCAAGCCCTTCCGCAAGAACGAGCTGTACCACGCCGTCGATACCGCCATCGAAACACGCTCGTAAGCGCCACTATTCGAGCCGAACACCCACCGTCACCACCGCCACCCGTATCGAGGTCGCGCGCCGACCTGCCCGACATGCAACCCACACCGACGGCATCCCCAACGCACCCGGCCTCCCAGAACGGACCGGCCCTGCCTGGCCCGGCAGCATCCCTGACGGTGCTGCTGGTGGAGGACGATGACGTCGATGCGGAAGAGGTCATCCGCCTCCTGAGCCGGGCGATGCCGCGCGTGACCGTACACCGCGTAACGAGGCTGGCCGACGCCTGCACCTGGTTGATGAGCGAGCCCGTGAATGCGATCCTGCTGGACCTCGGCCTGCCCGACGCCCGGGGGCTGGGCGCGCTCGACGCCGCGAAGGCCTGCGTGCCCGAGGTGCCGATCATCGTGCTCACGGGGCAGCAGGACGACCGGGTGGGCCTGGAGGCCGTGCAGCGCGGGGCGCAGGACTATCTGGAGAAGCATCGCTTGGAGGGATGGCTGCTCGCCCGGGTGTTGCGCTACGCCGTCGAGCGGCAGCGCATCGAGGATCGCCTGCGCCGCAAGCAGTCGCGGATGCAGCAGTACCTCGACCTGGCCGGCGTCCTGTTCGTGGGGCTGGACGCGGAC
>JAAAOL010000509.1 GCA_009908885.1 Bacteroidota bacterium
CGCCCGGTCGAACTGGCCGGCCCGGAGGTACGTCTCGGCCAGCGTATAGCGAGCCACCTGGCTGCTGTCCACCTCGCCGCCGGGCCGGATCTGAAGGCGCTGCGCCGATGCGCTGGAGGGCCACAGCCCGAGGAGGACGGTGCCTGCCAGCAGCAGGAGCAGCACAAAACGAGGTCGATGGGTCATTCAAAGCTCGGGACTCGCGAAGAAAGCGCGTTGGCAGTCATATAGACACTTCGGACGGTAAGTTTCAGCCGGGCGAGGAATTGTGTCGACGGGCACGGGTGGCCTTCGGTGGCCTGCCGATGGAAGCAAAAGGGGTGTTCATCCGTAGGAGCCCGCACCGCCCCGAGTCGCGGAGGAGGGGCTTCCGAGCACGAGCCTCGCCGCGCGCAGCCCTCCGGCGATCAGGCCGACACCCGGCCTGCGTCGTTCGCCCACGCATGACCCATCGATAGATTTCGCCCGACCGTCCATGACCACGCCCCTTTCTCAGGACACGTCCATCAGTGCGCCGCGCGGGCTCTGCATCCTCGGCTCCACGGGCTCTATCGGGACGCAGACGCTAGACATCGTGCGCCTCTTTCCGGAGCGGTTCCGGGTCCGTGCGCTGACGGCGGGCAGCAACGCCGACATGCTGATCGAGCAGGCCCGCACCTTTGCGCCCGACTGCGTCGTGCTGGCTGACACGTCACAGCTCCACGTGGTGGAAGACGCCCTGCGAGACACGGGCATCGAGGTGCTGGGGGGCGAGGACGGCCTGTGTGCGGCGGCCACCTGGGAGGGCGTGGAGACCGTCGTCGCTGCCGTCGTCGGGTTTGCCGGGCTGTCGCCGGTGTTGGCGGCGGTGCGGACGGGCGCCACCGTGGCGCTGGCCAACAAGGAGACGCTGGTGGTGGCGGGCGCGCTGGTCAACGCCCAGGCCCGGGCGCACGGCAGCACGCTGATCCCGGTCGACAGCGAGCACTCAGCCATCTTCCAGTGCCTCGTCGGCGAGCATCCAGACGCCGTCGAGTCCCTGACGCTGACGGCCTCGGGCGGGCCGTTCCGGACGCGTCCCCGCGAGACGTTCGACCGCATTACGCCCGCGGAAGCGCTCGATCATCCCAACTGGTCGATGGGCGCCAAGATCACCATCGACTCGGCCACCATGATGAACAAGGGCCTCGAAGTCATCGAGGCGCACTGGCTGTTCGATCTCGCCGCCGACGCCATCGACGTGCTGGTGCACCCGCAGTCCATCGTCCACTCGCTGGTCACCTTCGTCGATGGCTCCACGAAGGCGCAGCTCGGCGTGCCGGACATGAAGGTGCCCATCCAGTACGCCCTCACCTATCCCGACCGGTGGCCCGCGCCGCACGAACGGCTGGACTGGTCCACGCTCAGCCAACTGGACTTCGAACTGCCCGACCTGGAGAAATTCCCCTGCCTGCGCCTGGCCTACGAGGCGTTGGAGGCGGGGGGCACGGCCCCGGCCGTGCTCAACGCGGCGAACGAAGAGGCCGTTCGCTTGTTTTTAGAAGAGCAGATTCGCTTCACCGACATTCCTCGTCTGCTGGAGGACGCCCTCGGACGGCTTTCAGAATCCGAGGCCCACTCCTACGATGCGCTGGTGCATGCCGATGCGGCGGCGCGGCGCGGCGTGCTGGAACAAGCCCGCGCGGTGCTTGATTGAACCCGCCGGTTCAGGCGGAGGGACGCCTCCCGGCAACGCTGCCGCCCTTTCTTCTCACTGCAGGTAGCCTGATGGACGCTGTACTCGAAATTCTGTCATACGTCGGCTGGGTGCTCCTGGCGATCACGATCCTCGTGTTCGTCCACGAGATGGGCCACTTTCTCTTCGCCAAGCTCTTCAACATGCGGGTGGACCGGTTCTCCGTCGGCTTTCCGCCCAAGATCTTCGGCAAGCAGATTGGCGAGACCGAGTACGTCGTCGGGGCCACCCCGCTGGGCGGCTACGTCAAGATCGCCGGGATGGTGGACGAGAGCATGGACACGGATTATATGCAGAGTGAGCCAGAACCGTGGGAATTCCGGTCTAAACCGGTCTGGCAGCGCATCATCGTGATCTCGGCCGGGGTGATCTTCAACGTCATTCTGGCGGCGTTCATCTTCTCCGGGCTCAAGATGGCGTATGGCGAGACGCAGCGCATCGCCACCGACGACGGCACCATCTACGTCGAAGAGTCGTCGCTGGCCTATGACATCGGGCTCCGTACGGGCGACCAGCTGCTGAACATCAGCGGGAAGCCGTACGACCCGTACAGCGGATTGCAGAGCCTGGAAGCGCTGATGGCCGACTCGCTCACCGTCACCGTCGCCCGCACGGGCGACACGCTGACGTTCGAGGGGCCGCAGGACATCATGACCCAGCTCTCCCGGCGCGGCGCCCTCGGCATCGACACGACGCCGAGCATGGTCGGCCAGGTGATGCCCGACTCGCCCGCCGCCGAGGCCGGGCTGCAGCCGGGCGACCGGATCGTGACGATCAACGGGCGGGAAGCCCGCTTCTGGGTGCAGATGTCGGAAGTGATTCAGGACGAAGGCAGCGAGCCCATCTCGGTCACCTGGGTGCGGCCCGACAGCGCCACAGCCACCCCCGGCGACAGCACCATCTCCGCCATGATCACGCCGACGACGGCGAACGGAGATGGGCGGCCCGTCATCGGCATCACGTGGGCCACGCGGACGACCGAATACGGCGCGGGTGCGGCCGTCCTCGCGGGCATCGGGGACACATGGTCGAACACGAAGCTGATCATCACCAACCTGAAGCGCGTCATCACCGGGCGGGAGAGCTTCCGGGAGAACATCGGCGGGCCGGTCATGGTGGCGGTCGTCACCAAAGAGGCCGCCGAGGCTGGGGCGCGCAACTTCTGGTTCATCGTGGCGATGCTGTCCATCACGCTGGCCATCGTCAACATCCTGCCGATTCCGGCCCTGGACGGCGGCCACCTGGTCTTTCTGCTCTACGAAGGCATCACGCGCCGCGAGCCGTCGCTCAAGGTGCGGACCGTCATGCAGCAGATCGGCATGGTGCTGCTGCTCACGCTGATGGTCTTCCTGATCTTCAACGACATCCTGCGACTGTGATGGAGGAGCGGTTCGTGCGTTGCTCACGCAGACTTCGATTGCCATTCGGGGGTGACTCGCCTACCTTTTCACATCGTGCTCACCCGTTGATGTCCTCCTCAGACCTTCCAGTACCGTGGATCCTGTGACGCTTACGGACAAGGCGCAGTCGGAACAGGACCTGGCGACGCAGCGCGCGCTCAAGCAGAGCGGGTCGCTGCCGCACCACGTCGCCGTCATCATGGACGGCAACGGGCGGTGGGCGCGGGAGCGAGGGAGCCCGAGGGTGCGGGGACACCGGGAAGGCGTCGCCTCGGTGCGCGACGTCGTGGAGGCCTGCGCGCAGCTGGGCGTCGAGTACCTGACGCTCTACACGTTCAGCACCGAGAACTGGGATCGTCCGGCCCGCGAGGTGAACGCGCTCATGAAGCTGCTCATCCACACGATCCGCAAGGAGCGCGACCGGCTGCTGGAGAACAACATCCGGCTGCAGGCCATCGGCGACCTGGACAAGCTGCCGGGCACCTGCGCCGCGGAGTTGGAAGGGGCCATGCGCGATACGGCCACCAACACGCGCATGACCCTCACCCTGGCCCTCTCCTACAGCGGACGATGGGAGATCGTGGAGGCGGCCCGCACCCTGGCGCGGCGCGTGCAGCAGGGATCCCTCGATCCCGACGAGATCGACGAAGCCCTCTTCGACGCCACCCTGGGCGACCTGCCCGATCCCGACCTGCTGATCCGCACCGGGGGCGAGCACCGCATCTCGAACTTCCTGCTCTGGCAGCTGGCCTACACCGAAATGTACATCACGGACCTGTTCTGGCCGGCCTTCCGCCGCGATCAGCTCTATGAGGCCATCCGGGACTTTCAGGACCGAGAGCGGCGCTTCGGACGCGTGCTGGACGCCTGAATCGGGCATGCTCCCCCGGCCGATGGCGGGTGCCCCAGCGCCGAGAGCGTCCCACCGATGCGCCTCAGTCCCTGGTTTTTGCCCTGCTGCACGCCGGAACACCTTCGCCGCTGACGGTACGAGACAATAATTCGGGGCACGGTGCCGTTGTGTTGTTGTGGCACGTCCCTCGGACCGCGTTCGCACATTCTTGGGGAAACTCCGCTGCCCGCGCTCCGGTTGGAACCGCGCCTGGCGGCGGATCTGCTGTACCAACGAGTATCCAGTCTTATGCTACATCGCCTTGCAGCGATCGGACTTCTTCTGAGCCTGACGGCCGCGCCCGTACTGGGGCAGGGGCTCCTTCCCACGCAGGAGGCCCCGGCGACGGCGAGCCCGTATGCGCAGGCCCCCAAGCCGCTCCAGATTCTGGGGCTCAGCGTGCAGGGCGTGGAGGACGAGAGCATGCGCACGTTCGTGCTGCAGAGCAGCGGCCTCACCATCGGCGAGCAGGTCACGCTGCCCGGCGATCAGGCCCTCGCCGACGCCATCCGCAGCATCTACGAGACGCGCCTCTTCTCCGACGTCGCCATCGTGGAGGAGCGCCGCGCCGGAGACGGCGTCTTTCTGGCCATCCGGGTCAAGGAAGAGCCGCGCCTGAAAAGCTACAGCTTCGAGAACGTCAAACGGCGCCATCGGGACGAGCTGAAAAAGAAGGTGCCCCTGCTCTCTGGCACCCGCGTGCGGCCCGCCGATCTGGAACGCTCCAAGCAGGTCATCCGCGAGTTCTACGAGGAGAAGGGCTACCTGCTGGCCGAGGTCGAAGCCAATCGGACCGTCACCGAGGACAACGCGCTCGAAATCGAGTTCAGCGTGGACCGCGGGGCGAAGGTCGAGGTGGAGGATATCATCGTGCGGGGCAACCAGGAAGTGTCCGACCGCAAGATCCGCCGCAAGATGAAGGAGACCGACGTGGACCGCTGGTGGCGCTTCTGGAGCGGGGCCACTTTCGACCGCGACAAGTATGAGGAAGACCTCGACAAGGTCGTCGCCTTCTACAACGAGCAGGGCTACTACGACGCCCGCATCGTGCGCGACACCGTGTATCTGCAGCGCGAGAGCGACGATCCAGGCGTCGTCGTGGAGTTGGAGGTGCACGAAGGCGACCGCTACTACATCCGCGACATCGCATGGGACGGCAACACCGTGTACCGCGATGAGGCGCTGACTCAGGCGCTGGGGCTGGAGAAGGGCGACGCCTACAACAGCACGGCCCTGGAGGAAAACCTGTACGGCAACCGCCGCTCCTCCGACGTCGCCAGCCTCTACATGAATCAGGGGTATATGCGCTTCAACGTGGAGCCGACCATCGAGGTGGTGGAGGGCGACTCGCTCGACATCACGTTCGACGTGTTCGAAGGGGAGGTCTACCAGTTCGGCGAAATCACCATCGCCGGCAACACGAAGACGAAGGAGCACGTCATCCGCCGCGAGCTGTACACCATTCCGGGCCAGACCTTCAGCCGCGACGCGATTCAGGAGACGGTGCGGCGCCTCTCGCAGCTCAAGTATTTCGAGCAGTCGTCGTTGTCGCAGGGCCCCAGCATCAGCATCGACGAGCAGGCCAAGGCCGTCGACCTGTCGTATCAGCTGGAGGAGGTGGGCAGCGATCAGTTGGAGCTGTCCGGCACCTACGGCCGCTTCGGCGTCGTGCTCCAGCTCCGGTTCAACTTCAACAACTTCTCGATGCAGGACGCGCTGGACCCCGGCGCGTGGCGTCCGCTCCCGGCGGGCGATGGGCAGAAGCTGTCCCTCAGCGTGCAGACGAACGGGACGTCCTACCAGAGCTACTCGCTGGGCTTCACCGAGCCCTGGTTCCGGGGGCGCCCGCAGCCGGTGGGCTTCAACGTGGGCCACACGCGGTTCAATACGAACCCCTTCAACGAGGATGACGAGGGCGACCGCTTCGTGCGGACCTCGGCCGATGTCTTCTACCGCCGCCGCCTCCAGTGGCCGGACGACAAGTTCAGCGCCTCGGTGGGACTCGGCTATCAGTTCTTCAACAACGAAGGTATCACCTCCACGCTGCCCAACGGCATCAGTCAGGAGGTGACGCTGCGCCAGAGCCTCTCGCGCAATTCGGTGGATAATCCCATGTTTCCGACGCGCGGCTCGGAGGCCAGCCTGTCGCTCGACCTCGCGATGCCGTTCCCCGGCGCCATTCAGTACCACAAGTGGCGGTTTAACTCCACCTGGAACGTGCCGCTGGCCAACAAGCTGACACTCAGCTTCGGAGCCGATTACGGCTACATCGGCACGCTCACGGGCGACGACGTGCAGTTCGAGCGATTCGTGGTCGGCGGGTCCCCGTTCGACTCGCAGGGCTTCAACAACTTCTTCGGCAAAGACATCGTGTACATGCGCGGCTACCCGGCGCGGGCGCTCGGGCCCCGGCTGAATGACGAGCCGGTGGGCGGGCGCATCCTGAACAAGTACACGTCGGAGCTTCGCTGGCTGGCCGTGCAGTCGCCCCAGCTGCAGGCCGCCCCGTACCTGTTTCTCGACGCCGCCAACACGTGGGACGGCTTCGACACGTACAGCCCGTCACAGCTCTTCCGCTCCGGTGGCATGGGCGTGCGCCTGTTTCTCCCGATCCTGGGCGTGCTGGAGCTGGCCTACGGGTACAACTTCGACACCTTCGAGCCCGTCCGGCGGGGCAACCACGACGGTTCGCGCCGCTGGCTCTTCCAGTTCTCCCTCGGCCAGGGCTTCTAACCCACCACCGGGCTCCTCGCCCGGTCCCGCATTCCCCATTCGCCACATGCTACTATGACGACTCGCTTCTTGGTCCTCATCGTGCTCGCCATCGGGTGGTGCCTCCTGCCGCCCGCCGCCGCTGCACAGCAACAGATCGGCTACGTCGACTCTCAGTACATCCTGGAGGAGACGCCCGAGTACGCCACCGTACAGCAGAACCTCGACCGCATGGCCCAGGAGTGGCAGCAGGAGGTGGAGGAGAAGCAGCGCGAGGTAGACGAGATGTTTCGCGAGTACCAGGCCCGCGAGCTACTCTACACGCAGGAGGAACGTCAGCAGAAGCGCGACGCCATCATGCAGGCCGAGCAGGAGGTAGAGCAACTGCGGATGCGCTACTTCGGGCCGGAGGGGGAGCTGTTTCAGCAGCAAGAGCAACTGCTCAAGCCCATCCAGGAGAAGGTGCTGGTCGCCGTGGAGGAGGTGGCGCTGAACGAGGGGTACGACTACGTGCTGGACAAGAGCGGCGGCGTCGTGTTTATGTACGCCCCGGAGGAGCACGACCTCAGCGACCTGGTGCTGGAAGAACTTGGCATTGATATTGAACAGGAAGGTGGGGGAAGCAGTAGATAACTGATCTATTGCCGATCTCATTCCCGACCCACGACACTTCGACCCGATCCTACATACACATGAACCTTCGAACGCTACGTTTTTCACTCGTCGCCGTCGTTGCCGTCCTTGCCCTGCTGATGCCGGGGCGGACGGCCGAGGCGCAGGCGGTACAGATCGGCTTCACGGATCATGAGCTGATCATCGCCAACATGCCGGAATACCAGGAGATTCAGCAGCAGCTGCAGCAGGAGTTTCAGCAGAGCCAGCAACAGCTGCAGCAGCGCTATGAGCAGTTCCAGGAGAAGGTGCAGCGCTACCAGAAGCAGCAGGCGCTCCTTTCCGAAGAGACGCGCCAGCAGCGCGAGACCGAACTCCAGCAGCTGCAGCAAGAGTTGCAGCAGTCCGCCCAGCAGAGCGAGCAGCAGCTGGCCCAGCGCGAGGCGGAGATGCTGAATCCCGTCTACGAGCGCGTGGACAAAGCCATCAAGGCCGTCGCCAAAGACAAAGGCCTCGACATCGTCCTCCGCAACCAGGTGGGGCCGCTGCAGCCGGTGATCCTGTACGTGAATGAGGACACCGTCACCGACATCACGCCGGACGTGGCGCGCCGCCTCGGCCTGGACGTGGACGTCGATGCGGAAACAGCCTCGACCAACTAACCGAGATTGCGTCGCCACCAGGGCACGCAGCGCATGACGACGGGCATCGGCCTCGGGATCACCGGGTGCCGATGCCCGTTGTGCTTTCTCGCCCTCCGGCGGTCGTCCCGTCGTCCTGGACGGCCCCGTTGCCCCGCACCCGATTCCCCGCTGCTACCGACGCCCCATGAGCACCCAGACGGTCTCCTCCGAGGTCACCGACGTGAAGCGTGTCACGACGCAGACGCTTCAGGAGCTGAAAGCTACCGGCACCCCCATCGCCATGCTGACGGCGTATGATTACACCATGGCGCGCATCCTGGACGCCGCCGGGATCGACGTGCTGCTGGTGGGCGACTCGGCCTCGAACGTGATGGCGGGCAAC
>JAAAOL010000277.1 GCA_009908885.1 Bacteroidota bacterium
CATGCTCGGCCATGGCCGTGATGGTGAGGCTCGGGTTGACGCCGGGGTTGGCGGGCACCATCGACCCGTCGATGACGAAGAGGCCGGGGTAGTTGTGCACGCGCCCGCCCACGTCGAGGACGCCCTCGGTGGCATCGTCGCCGTAGGGGCAGCCGCCCAGGATGTGGGCCGTCATCGGCACGTCGAGCAGCCCCTCAGTGACGGTGCCGTTGGGGATGCCGTCGGTCTTCTCAGCGAAGCGCTGGGTCACCTCGTGCGCCGCCTCGATGCGCGTCGGGATTGGGTTGTCGGGGTCGGACTCGGACACGAGGCCCTGCCGGAAGGCGGTGGAGGCGTGGCGTCCGCGCCGGAGGCGGATGCGATTGTCCTCGGTCTGCATCACCAGAAGGATGGTAGCCCGCTCGGCCCACTTCGGGAGGAAGTGCGTCCGCGCAAAGTCGACCGGGCGTTTCAGGATGTCGATGATCGACTTGCCGAGGCGGCCTAGCAGCGTGCGGCCTTGCACCGGCGGCCCGGCGAGGAAGCGCATGAGGGACGATCCCGGTGGGTAGCGCACCGGCTCGATGGTGGTCACCGGGTCGGCGTGGAAGATGGAGGTGATGGCGATGCCCTCGGAATAATCCGCCTCGTCGTCGCGCGCCACGACGCCCATGAGCGCCTCACTGTTGGTGCGCACGATGTCGCCCAGGCGATCAGACAGCTCCGGGAGCGACTGCGTCTCGTCGCGGCAGCGGAAGAGTAGCTTCATCGTGCCCACGACGCCGGCAGAGACGATTACGTTGCGGGCGCGGACGGTCTGGGGGTCGCGGCGGAAGAGGCCCGTCGAGCGGCGGTGCAGCACCTCGTAGCGGGCGCCGTCGGGCTGGCCGGGCGGCAGCGGACGGATGTCGCGCACCTCGCGCTCGGCGCGCACCATGGCGCCCCACTTTTCGGCCAGGTACAGGTAGTTCTTGACCAGCGTATTCTTGGCGTTGTGCTGGCAGCCCACCATGCAGCCGCCGCAGTGGATGCAGCCGCGCCGCGCGGGCCCTTCGCCACCGAAGTAGGGGTCCGGCACCTCCACGCCTTCCTGCCCGGGGGTGCCGAAGAAGGTGCCTACCGTCGTCGGGCGGAACGTGTCGCCCATGCCGCGCTCCTCGGCGATCTCCCGCATTATGCGGTCGGCGGGCCACTGGCGCGGGTTGGGCGTGACGCCCAGCATCCGCCGGGCCGTGTCGTAGTGGTGTTGCAGCGTGGCGCCCCAGTCGATGGGATGGCGCCAGGCGGGCGTCTCGAACGCCTCGTCGTTGGGTTGCATCAGCACGTTGGCGTAGCCCAGGCTGCCGCCCCCCACGCCGGAGCCGTGCAGCACCAGCACGTCCTTGAGCGGCGTAATCTGCAGGATGCCGAAGCAGCGCAGCAGCGGCGCCCACAGGTACTTGCGCACGTTCCAGGTGCTCCTGGCAAAGTCCTGGTCGCGGAAGCGCTTGCCGCGCTCCAGCACGAGCACGTCGTAGCCCTTTTCGGTCAGCCGCATCGCGGAAACGCTTCCGCCGAAGCCGGAGCCGACGATCACATAATCATGACAGGCAGCCATCTGGGGTACCTCATGCTGCTGGTACGTAAGGAAGGTCGAAGATACGGCGGGGCGGACGAAGATGCAGGGCCGCGATCAGCGTCAGAAGCTACCGAACTTGAACGTCAGCACGGCGCTCGGGCCGCTCAGGTCGGCGTCGCTGAAGCGCTCCAGGCTGCTGCCGCTGACGAAGCGGTAGCTGATGCCGCCGCCGATGCGCAGAAACGACGTCACGTTCAGCAGCAGGTGTGCGGTGGGCTCGACCACGAAGAGCTCGTCCTCGTAGCGGTCGCCCAGGCTCTCGTGGTCGGCATCGCGGAAGCTGACGCTGCCCCCGCCGATCAGCACCTGCAGCGAACCGTGCAGCAGGCGCTGGGTCCGGTTGACGTACTCGACCTCGACGCCGCCGTAGCCGAACGCCAGGTACGTCTGGGCCGAAGCGCGTTTTTCCGGCACCGCCCCGTTGAACCGCATCGCCTCGATGTCGTTCGCCAGGCCGTAGCCGCCCCCGCCGAGGACGACCGTGTGGCCGGGGCGGAGGTTGATGATCCAGCCGCCCCGCCCGCCGACGAACGCCGCAACGGTCCCGTCGACGGTGGACAGCTTGACCACCGGCCCGCCGAAGCCGCCGTGATCGACGTCGTAGTCGCCGACAAGCGTCTCCGTGCCGTCCTGGGCCGCGACGGGCCCAGCGAGCAGACCGGTGAGCAGGAGAACGATGATCGATAGGTAGCGAATCATAGCGAATGGCATGCGACCGATTCGTGATTGCGCGGGCGAATTACAGCACCTGCAACATACGGGGAACGGGCGTGCGCCGATGTAAGGCATTTCCCCATGTGCGCGCCGGGAGTCCTTGGATGGCTGTGTCCTTTAGCAGGTCCGCCGATGGGCGATACGAGAGGTACCCCGGCAGGTGGAACCTCCATGATGGACGCCACGTAGGGCCGCAACCATGATGGCCCTGCGTCTCCACCGACGTGGGGTTCTTTGCTATGCACTCGGTATCTTCCGGTGCTGCCGCTGTACTCACCCCTTCTTGCCCGCCGCTACGCGTTCCATGAGCATTCCCGACCGCCGCGTCTACCCGACCCAGCCGCGCCCGCTGGTCCAGCAGATCGAAGAGCACCTGAAGCACGCCGCTCCCGACGCCGTGGAGGGCGAGGTGCTGTCGATCATCGTGCCGAGCACCAACCTCGTCAGCGGGGCTACTGCCGCCGCCGAGGCCTACGCCCTGCTGAAAGGCCGGTCGTACGACACCGTCATCCTCATCGCGCCGAGCCACGAAGGGCCCTTCGGACGCATGAACATCTGCAGCGTGGATACCTACCACTCGCCCCTCGGCGACGTGCCGGTCAACGACAAGCTGCGGCACGAGCTGTGCGACGAGGACGACGACATCTTCCTCAGCGACGAAGGCCACTTCCACACCGAGGGCGTCGACGTGCAGCTGCCCTACCTCCAGACCGTGCTGGGCGACTTCGACGTGGTGCCCATCATCATGGGCGAGGAATCGCCCGACTTCTGCCGCGAACTGGGCCATGCGGTGGGCGAGATCATGTACAACCGCCGCACGCTCGTCGTCGCGACGGCGGACGTGGTGGCGGCGACGGATGTGGCGCTCGACACGTTCCGGGAGCACTTCGAAGCGCAGGACGTCTCGCGCCTGATGGCGTTGCTCAACAGCGAGCAGGTGCGCATGGCCGGGAAGGGACCGGCGCTGGTCGCGCTCATCGCAGCGATGCACCGGCGAGGTGAGCATGCCCGCGTGCTCCGGGCCGAGCCGCCGCAGGACGGACATCCAGGCTACCTCAGCGGCGTCGTCTGGCGCACGTAAGGCAGGGTTCGCGGCGATGCCCCCATAGCCGAGCACGCAGCGCGTGGCGCATAGTACGTCTGTCTCGGACGGTGCTTGTCGCGATGTGCAGCCGGGGGTCCGGGAGTTGTCCTGCTGAAGGCGATGGCCCGTGTCGACCACGCAACACGCATCACGGCCTGCGAGCATCAGGGTCCGGGCATCATCCATCGGAGGCAGGGTGGGTCGATATTGGGTGTGGGATTTCTGATGTTGCGCTCGTCGGCGCGCGTGACGTCTGTGCTCGCCTCCTTGCGCATCTACCAGACTCCGCACTCATGGAACGGCCCAGCAACGATCGGCCCTCGGTAGCGATCATCGGCGCGGGGGCGCTGGGGAGCGTGTTGGCGCGTGGCCTGGCAGACGTAGGCTACCTCGTCCGGGCCGTCCTTAGCCGAACGGAGGCCAGCGCACATCGCCTGGCTGAGGACGTGGACGCCCCGCTGGCGGGGACCGACCTTGCGCAGCTGCCGCCGGACATTCCCCTCGTGTTCTGCTGCGTGCCGGATGACGCCATCGCTGCCGTAGCCCATCGCCTTGCCACCGCGCAGTCGGCCTGGGGCGGGCGCATCGTGGCGCACACGTCCGGAGCGCTCACAGCGGGGGTTCTGGCGCCCCTGAAGGAGCAGGGCGCGGCCGTGCTCAGCTTCCACCCGCTGCAGACGTTCCAGGCGGAGAGCGGGCCCGAGGTCTTCCAGGACATCTATGTCGGGGTCGAAGGAGATGTCGACGCCGTCGACCTGGGGCGGCGGCTGGCGCGCGATCTGCGCGCGCGGCCCGTGACGCTGACGGCGGAGGCCAAGATGCGATACCACCTCGCCGCCGCGATGGCCTCGAACTACCTGGTCACCCTCATGGCGCTCGTCAGCGAGGTGCTGGCGAGTGCCGGGATGAGCCGCCAGAAGAGCCTGGCGCTCGTCCGCCCGCTGGTGGAAGGCACGTGGCGCAACCTGCAGCGCCATCTTCCGGAGGACGCGCTCACCGGCCCCATCGCGCGCGGCGACCGGGCGACCGTGCAAGGCCACCTGGACGCCCTCACCGGGCATCTGCCCCACCTCATCCCCGCGTACGCCGTCCTCGGCGCCGAGACCGTGCGCGTCGCCATGCGGGGCGGCATGCTCGACGCCGAGGACGCGCAGGAGGTACTCGACGTGCTGCAGGCCGCGCTGGATCCGTCCGAGAAGCCACCTCCCGCCGATTCGCCGACGTGACTCCATGGTATTTTCAAAGACCCGGTGGTATCTTACCCGAAAATCGCCCCATACGGCTCGTAAACCCCGATTGCCCCCCGCGTCTGCCTGCCCGCGGCGGGCCGATGGGCTGGAACCTTCCAGTAGAGTGGCTGTTGGGGCGGCGTGAACAATCTTCTGGGCATCCCCCGGTGCATATATGGACCACGCCGATACTACGTTTAGTTTGCGTCGGCTGTCCCGGCTTGGCAGCAAGCCGGATTACAAGCAGAAACTCCAGCGTCCGTCCGAGGGCGCTGCCATAGATACGTTGTCCCCGTCCTGCGCCGTCGCCGAACAGGTGCAGGCGCTCACGCGCCACGCCGAGGCCGGCAGCGTCGCCTTCCAGTCCGTCGCCGTGACGGCCCTGCGCCTGCTCCAGCAGGTCGAACGGGCCGAGCGGCAGGCGGCCACCGCGGCCTTCTCGCTCGGCCAGCAGGAAAAGCTGACCGCCATGGCCGACCGCATCCACGCGACGGCCGAGGCGCTACGCACGGCCATCAGCACGAAGGGCGCGCAGATGATCGACCTCACCCCGTGCACCGACGCGCAGGACCTTCCTGCCGACGAGCCCTCGTGGTGGTTCGCGCTCACCGAGGCCATCCAGGCCATCGAACAAGCCCTCGACTGCCTCCAGGCACTCATCGGCGGCCAGCCCCGGGGCGGCCCGACGCGCACGCTCGGCACCGCCGTCGCCCGCCTGCTCCACGCGCAGCACCACGACCTGCTGGGCGAAGCGGAGCAGTGGATGGCGTGATGACGGACGCGCACCCGCTCCAGCCCTACCTCGACGCCGACCCCGCCGCGCTGGACGCCCGGTGGAGCGATCTCCAGGCCTGGATCCAGACGCGCTTCCAGCGGGAGCCGACCATCGAGGCGATTCTGTTCCTCGTCGGCATCCAGTCGCGCGGGCGTGGCTTCCAGCCCGACCTGGAGAAAGAAGCCAAGGAAGCCCTCGTCATGGAGGGCACGTACTGCGCCTTCGCCGCGCTCGGCATCTACGAGACGGTGGGCGTGGAGGAGGACGGCAGCTGGATCTGGGAGCGCACGCTGGACCCGCCGTCCGACCTGGACGTGGACGCGCAAGAGCACCTTCTCAGAACGGCCATACTCCACTATTTCGACGATGTCCTGGATGACCCTCCGTTCGACCCGCTCCCCACTCCGTAGCCTCGGTCTCGCCGTGGTGCTCCTGGTCGCCACGCTCGGCTGCGCCCAGCCCGCCGCCGACGCTCAGAACGCCGACCAGACGGCTGAGGCAGCCTCCGACTCCACCGACCTGCCGGAGACCAACTACTACGCCATCGACACGCCCGAGGGCCGCATGGTGGTGCGCCTCTTCGACGCCACGCCGCAGCACCGCGACAACTTCAAAAAACTCGCGGCCGAGGGCGTCTACGACAGCACCCTCTTCCACCGCATCATCGAGGGCTTCATGATCCAGGGCGGCGATCCCAACTCGAAGGACGACGACCCGCGCAACGACGGGCAGGGCGGACCGGGCTACACGCTGCCCGCCGAGATCCAGCCGGACCTGATCCACCGGCGCGGAGCCCTCGCCGCCGCCCGCCAGGGCGATGCGCAGAACCCCGAGCGGCGCTCCAGCGGCAGCCAGTTCTACATCGTGCAGGGGCGGCCCGTGAGCGACGCCGAACTGGACGAGATGGAGCAGGCCCTCCGTGAGCGCATTCCGGACTCCACGTTTGCCTTTGCCGACTCCGTGCGGGCGCTCTACACGACGGAGGGCGGCGCGCCCTTCCTGGACCGGCAGTACACCGTCTTCGGCCAGCTCGTCGAGGGCTACGCCGTGCTCGACAGCCTCGCCGCCACCACCACGCCGCGCAAGACCGGACGCGTGGGTGACCCGCGCCTCGCCGACCGCCCGCTCGACGACGTCCCGATGACCGTCACGCCGCTCCCGGACTACGCCGGAGAGTAGCTGCGTGAGATACGGCGCTCATTCTTCCGGCGAATCCAACGCGCCGAACTGCTGCGACGACTGGAAAATGGTCAGCACTGCGACCTCTTCATCGTCCCGGTCTGTCACATAGACGATGCGATAGTGGCGGTAGAGCACTTCGCGGATTGCTGCATCGCCAATCTCTGGCACCATGCGACCCATGCGAGGAAAGCGCCCAAGCCGCCGAATCGTCTCGATTATCTTCTCCTCGAAGACCTCAGCGAAGTCGGCAGCACCAACGCGTTCGTAGTAGTCGATAATCGCGTCGAGTTCGCTCTGTGCCTGCTCCGTAAGCCGGACCTGTGCCACAGCGCCCTACTCGGCTTGTTTTGATTGGCGGCGGCGCTTGAGGCGGGCCTCTACGTCATCCAGCGATACCGTCGTGCCTTCCTGCGCCTGCTTCAAGCCCACCTCGACCTTGTGCAGAAAAACGAGACGCTCAATGGCGTCTTCGATGGTCGCGTTCTCCGGGAGTTCTTCCACGGCGCGCACGATCTTCGCTTTCGTAGTCGCTTGTGGCATTAGGAGCCTCGCTTACGTTCCAGGTCGAGATTTTGACTGGTACGATGAAACGCTCTTCCGTGTTCGAAATTCGGCTTCGCACTGAGGCAGGGCCGCCACCCTGACGCCGCGCACAACCGGACGCGTGGGCGACCCGCGCCTCGCCGACCGCCCGCTCGATGACGTCCCGATGACCGTCACGCCGCTGCCGGACTACATGCCGCCGGAAGGCGCCGAGCGCCCGTGACGGACTACCTACATAGGAGTTTCCTCTTCGGTTGTGTTACGAGCTAGTTCTCAACTGTGAGCCAGTCGATCGAAAGGCCAGCAATGTCCAGGCGTTCGACGGACAAGGGGCGTCTGGACTGCTCTGTGCCCATGTCCAAGATGGAAGGGTAGAAGACGGGATAGTCTAAGACCGTTAGCATGAGTTTCGTCCCATCTGGCGACCACGCGATTGGAAACAATTTGTTGTCATCTTCTATCTCGATTTTGATACGTGAGATGTTTTTACTCGTCAGGTCGAATAGGAAAATTTGGGCACCCGGTTGCCCCATCCCGTAAGCGATAGTATTTCCATCAGGATTCCATATTGGTGAGTCGGCCTGTCCCGTCTCCGTTAGCCTTCGCAGGTCCGTGCCATCCGCATTAACCACGTACAGGTCCTGCCGGTACCGCGCCGAGTCGGCCTCGACGTAGGCCCGGTTCGAGACGAAGGCCACCTGGGTGCCGTCGGGATTCCAGGTCGGAAACCGATCCTTGGCCGGATGCTCCGTTAACCGATGGTGCTTCGCCGGGTCGAACGTCTCGCCCGCTACCTCCACGACCCAGATGTCGTAGTTGCCGCCGCCAAGTTCGCAGTTAGCGCAGGCGTCGTAGGCGATGCGCTGGCCATCGGGCGACCAGGCCGGGTTGAATCCCGCCAGCGCCTGAGGGGAGTCTTGATCGAAGGCCTTGAGGAAGCGCGTGTCGGTGCCGTCGGCATCCATGAGGTAGAGGTAGGGACCCAGCGTAGTGGCATCGGTGCCATCGGCATAGGCGATGCGCTGGCCGTCGGGCGACCACGCGGGATCGGTCGTGTAGCCCGGGGTGCGTGTGAGCTGGCGGGTACCCTGTTGGTCCGTGACGTAGATGTTGCCGTCGTCGCCCTCGCGCTCGGCGACGTAGACGAGCTTGCCGGGGATGGCTTCGAGGCGGGGGCCGTTTGAGTCGTCGTCCATCAGGTCACAGCCCGCGAGCA